>NZ_JBHTSA010000100.1:0-30035 GCF_042795405.1 Streptomyces sp. NPDC056480
CGCCCCGTGCAGGGGGCGCGGCCACGGGCCCGGCACGGCCGGCCCGCCACGCACCGGACCCCGCCGCGCTCCCGCCGGGCCCATCCGGCCGGAGCCACTAGGCTGGGGTCTTCCACGCACGACGCACCCCGGGGAGAGATCCGCATGGCACCCGCCATCCCTGCCGCCATGGAACGGCCGCACTTCATCGGCATCGGCGGTGCCGGAATGTCGGGCATCGCGAAGATCCTCGCCCAGCGCGGCGCCAAGGTCGCAGGCAGTGACGCCAAGGACTCCGCGACCGCCCAGTCGCTGCGCGCCCTCGGCGCCACCGTGCACATCGGGCACGCCGCCGAGCACCTCGCCGACGACGCCTCCGCCGTCGTCGTCTCCAGCGCCATCCGCGCCGACAACCCCGAGCTGGCCCGCGCCGCCGAGCTCGGCATCCCCGTCGTCCACCGCTCCGACGCGCTCGCCTCCCTCATGGACGGCCTGCGCGCGATCGCCGTCGCCGGTACGCACGGCAAGACGACGACCACCTCCATGCTGGCCGTCGCGCTCACCGAGCTCGGTCTCGACCCCTCGTACGCCATCGGCGGCGACCTCGCGGGTCCCGGCACCAACGCGCTGCACGGCGACGGCGAGGTCTTCGTCGCCGAGGCCGACGAGAGCGACCGCAGCTTCCAGAAGTACGACCCCGAGGTCGCGATCGTCCTCAACGTCGAGCTGGACCACCACGCGAACTACGCCTCCATGGACGAGATCTACGAGTCCTTCGAGGCCTTCACGGCCAAGATCCGCCCCGGCGGCACCCTGGTCGTCGGCGAGCACGCGGGCGCCCGCGAGCTGGCCCGCCGGGTCGCGGACCGCGACGGTCTGAACATCGTCACGGTCGGTGAGACCGAGGACTCCGACGCCCGCATCCTGAAGATCGTCCCGAACGGGATGAAGAGCGAGGTGACGGTCGCCCTCGACGGCGTCGAGCACACCTTCACCGTCTCCGTCCCCGGCCGCCACTACGCGCACAACGCCGCCGCGGCCCTCGCCGCCGGCGCCCGCGTCGGCATCGACCCGGCCGAGCTCGCCCAGGCCCTCACCGCCTACACCGGCGTCGGCCGCCGCCTCCAGCTCAAGGGCGAGGCGCGGGGCGTCCAGGTCATCGACTCGTACGCGCACCACCCCACCGAGATGACCGCCGACCTGGAGGCCATGCGCGGCGCCGCCGGGGCCTCCCGCCTCCTGGTCGTCTTCCAGCCGCACCTCTTCTCCCGCACCCAGGAGCTGGGCAAGGAGATGGGCGACGCGCTGGCCCTCGCCGACGCGTCCGTCGTCCTCGACATCTACCCGGCCCGCGAGGACCCGATCCCGGGCATCACCAGCGAGCTGATCATCGCCGCCGCGCGACGGGCCGGCGCCGATGTGACCCCCGTCCACGACAAGGCGACCGTGCCGCAGGTCGTGGCGGGAATGGCCGGACCCGGTGATCTCGTTCTCACCATGGGCGCGGGCGACGTCACGGACCTCGGCCCGCTGATCCTGGACCACCTGTCGAAGTAGCAGAGGGAGCGAGCTCATGGCGTACGACGTCGAGAAGCCGGACGAGCAGTGGCGTGCGGAGCTGACCCCGGCGGAGTACCAGGTGCTGCGCCAGGCGGGCACCGAGCCCGCGTTCCGCGGTGAGTACACGGACACCACCACCAAGGGCGTGTACTCCTGCCGGGCCTGCGGCGCGGAGCTGTTCACGTCGAACGAGAAGTTCGAGTCGCACTGCGGCTGGCCGTCCTTCTTCGACCCGAAGGACAGCTCCGCCGTCGAGCTGATCGAGGACCGCACCCACGGCATGGTCCGCACCGAGGTCCGCTGCTCCCGCTGCGGCTCGCACCTGGGCCATGTCTTCGAGGGCGAGGGCTACCCCACCCCGACGGACCAGCGGTACTGCATCAACTCGATCTCGCTGCGGCTGGAGCCCAGCGCGTAGCGGTCACCGGCGTACGAGGACCTCAGCTCGGGGACGGCTCCGGGCTGAGGTCCTCGCGGCCGATGCGGGTGCCCGACTTGTAGACGGTCACGGTGTCCCCGTGGATGACATAGCGGTAGGGGCTGTTGGTCGCCTCGTACCCGTCACTCGTCTTCTCGGCCTTCATGGCGATGCCGGGCTCGCGCCGGTCGCTGAACTCGCCGTAGTAGTAGAGCTTCCCGGACCGCGTACGGCAGAGGGTGATCTGCTTGTTCTCCGTGCGGAAGGCCTCGACCAGGGCGGCTCCGTCACCGCTCGGGAGCGCGTCGGCGATCCGGGACGGGCACGCGGTGCCGGTGGGGCGCGGGCTGCTCGTCGCCGGTTTCGCGCCGGCGTCCTCGATGGCATCGCCGATGCTCGCGAACCAGCCGTTCCTGACTCCGAGCACCACGAGGACGGCGATCACGATGAAGAAGAACAGGCAGCCGCGGGACTTCTTCTCCTTCACCGGCGGCCGGTAGGTCGGCGGATCGTAGGAGGTCGGCCTGGTGTACGTCGGCGGGGTGGACACCGGCGGCGTCGTCCGCGTCGGTGGTGTGTAGCCGGTGCCGCTCGGCGGCGGGAACAGGAGCCCGGTCGGGCGCGAACCCGTCCCGCCGGTCGAACCGGTGCCCCGCGGGGGAGAAGGGGTCCGCCGCGGCGTCGGCCGCGACGGGGGCTTCGTGGCGCCCTTCCCGGGCGGGGTCGCCCTCGGGGTGGTCCCGGTGGACGTGACCCGGGACGTCGTGGTCTTCGGGGGCGTCGCCTTCGGAGGCGTGCTCTTCGTGGGCGTGGGCTTCGGCGGCGTCGCCTTGGGAGGCGTCGCCTTCGGTGCGGAACGCTTCGGCGTCGGGCGTGACGGAGTGGCGGGCCGCGACACCGGAGCCCGCCGGGTCGACCCGCAGATGGTGCAGGCTGTGTCCTTGAGTCCGTTGTTGTTGTCGCAGTCCGCGCATTGCCACTTGGCCGAGCCCGCCACGCCTGTCGTCCCTCCTAACCCGCGCTGCTCGCCTGACGCGCCATCACGTCAGCGAACAGCTCTTCCGACCTCTCCCCGGCGGGGCTGAGGATCCACTCGCGACGGCCGTCGGGCACGCGCTCCAGCTCGACGGCGTCCGAGGCCGTCCCCAGCGCGGGACCCGCGTCCGGGTCCTTGTCGGGGTGCAGGTCCGGGTGCCGGTCCGGGGCCGGGGCCGCGTCGAGGTGGGCGACTGCGGCGGGAGCCGCGGCCGAGGCCACGGGGACGTCCGCGCCCCCGCCCTCGGGCAGGTCCGGTACCGAGTGGTCGCGCCAGAGCACGGCCATGAAGTGCCCGGCCTGCTCCACCTTGTGGGGCGGCACGTCCACGCGTACCTCGGCCGTCTTGGTCCCCGAGGCGCCGCCGGGGAACCGGAACCGGAACTCCATCTCGTGCCCGGCCCTGCCGGCCGACGGACGACGGAGCGAGGCCGATACGCAGTGCGACGGCCTGACCTCGAAGATCCCCGCGCCGACCCAGAGGAACTCCAGCCCCTCGGACCCCAGGGACAGCTGGAAGCCGTCCCATTCCACCATCACAGGCTGTTCGCGATCGTCTCGATGATCTCGTCCATCTCGAACTCCTCCAGGCCCTCGCCCGCCTTCGAGGCGAAGTGGAGCGTGAGGTCCCACTCCTCGGCGATCGGGTCCGACCACGGGGCCTCCTCCGGCGCGAAGAGCACGAGCCGCTTGGCGGACTGCTCCATGACCGAGGTCTGGCTGCGGGCGTAGCCCCACTGCTCGAAGAGATCGTCCAGGCTGCGCGGGATGTGCCGCGGGTAGGTCGGCGCGTCGGCGCCGACCGTGCCGAGGGCGTGCGCGGGCGCGTCGGTGAACATCACGATCACGTGGCGCCTGCGGTCGAGCCCGGTCTCCCAGGGGGAGTTGACGGCCAGGGCGAGCGCCTCCAGGCCGGACTCCGGGATGTCGCCGCCGCCGCCCGCGTCGATCCCGCCGATGAACTGCTCGAACTCCTTCGCCTGGGCGGGGAGATGGAGGAAGTCGGTCTCCTCGATCGCGTCCGAGGGGTTGTCGCCGAAGTCGCGGAACGCGATGACCTTCAGCCGCAGCTGGCTGATGGACTTGCCCTTCTTGGCCATCACGTCGTCGAGGCGCTGGTGGAACTGGAGGGCGCTGGCCTTCACCGTGCCGAGGACGGGGTGCATGCTGCCGGTCGCGTCGATGCACAGGGCGATGTCGACGGCGTACTGCAGATTGCCCTGGTACTGCCCGATGGCGTCGTTCATGGGGACGTTCTCCTTGTCAGGGGGTGCGGCGGTCGCCGCCGCGACCGCCGAGGTTGATGCGGACCCGGGACTTGCCCGTTTCCGGAGCGGGCGCCGGAGCGGGCGCGGGTGTGGGCGTCGGTGCGGGTGCGTCCGCGGCCGGACGGGGAGCGGGGGCCGCCGGGGTGGCGGGGGCCGCCGGCGCCGCGGGGGTCTCCTTCCGGCGGCCGAAGGTGGAGCGGACACGGCTCTTCGTACGGGCCGGTTCCGGCACGGAGCCGCCGGCCGGGCCCGCGCCGGAGCCCGTCGTGCCCGCCGGGGCCTTGGTGGCCTTCGGCGGGGCCGCGGTGCCCGGCCTGCGGTGCCGGAGGGTGCACACCTCGGGGTCGGAGAGCGCCGCCAGGAAGGCGGCGATGTCCGGCCGGGCGCGCGGGTCGGCGGACGTCATCCCGCGCAGCAGGGCGAGGAGTTCGTCCGAGAGGCGCGAGTCGAAGCGGAGCTCCGCGCCTCCGTTCACCGCGTCCGCGGGGGAGTCGAACCCCTTCTCGTACGCGGGGAGTTCGCCCACCACGTAGGTATGGGTCATCAGCCCGAGCGCGAAGATGTCGACCGCGCAGGTCAGGTCCTTGGGCCGGACCGTCCCGTCGAGCTTGATGTAACGGAGCCACTCCGGGGCCCCGTAGACGGAGTCGCCGGCGATGTCCTCCGGCTGCGGCGGGTTCCCGGAGCCGTACGAGTCGTCGAAGTCGATCAGCTTCGCCGCGTGGAAGGCGGCGCCCTCCCGCTTCTGCACCAGCACGTTGAGCGGCTTGAGGTCACCGTGCACCGTGCCGCTGTCGTGCAGCTGCTTGAGGCTCGATCCGAGGGTCTTGAGCAGCACCATCTTCTGCCGGGGCTCCAGGGTCTGGGGCCGGTCCAGGCTGGTGGTGTCGATCCGCTCGGTGACCTTGTAGTACGTGCTGCCCACGTGGAAGAAGTCGGTGGCGAGCACGATGTTGCCACCGCCGAGGGTGTCCGGGCGCAGCCGCTTCATGACGTCGCGGTGCCGCTTCTCGAACTCCTGGGCGACCTGGCGGCGGATGCGCACGCTCTTGGAGTCGGCGGCGTCGTCGCGCGGGCGCTTGGGCTCGAGGAACTGCTTGATGAAGTACTGGCCCCCGTCCTTCTCCGCGAAGGCCCAGATGCACTTCCCGCCGTTGGCGTTGGTGGGTTCGGTGACGATGCGGTAGCCCGCGATCGTGTCGCCCAGTTTCATCGGTACTCCTCGGACGCGGGCGGCAGATGGGTCTCGTACGCGGTGCGGTAGGTCTGCCAGGTGTGGTCCTGCCAGGCGCGGACACGGGCCTGCGTCTCCTGCGGGCCCTCCGGTTCTCCGGCCGCCTCGCCGCTGCGGGGGGCCGCGTCGAGGACCGCGGGCCGGCCCCGTACGTACCGCTCCGTCAGGTCGGAGAAGCGCTGCTCGTACGCGGCGACCAGGGCCGGGAAGTCCTGGTGACCGAGGGCGAGCAGGGCGAGCGAGGCGTCGTCCCCGGTGTACCCCTGGACCCCGCGACGGAGCAGATCGGCCCACTCGTACTCGTTGCCGGCCTGCCGCAGGGTGTCCAGGAGCAGGTACTCGAAGTCGGCGGGGGTGTGCACATAGCCGAAGTACCCGTCCGTGGCGGCGATCAGGACGCAGGGCATCCTGAACGACGCGATGTGGTGCGTGTCGATGAAGAACTTCCGGTCCGCGCAGACCACGTTGGTCATCGGCGGGTCGGTGCGCAGCAGTTCGAGGGCGTCGCTCTCGCGGGTGTGGTCCCGGGTGAGGACGTGCAGTCCGTCGGCCGGGGTGAGCACGTACACCCGCGAGTCACCGGCCCACAGCGGGCGCAGTTCGACCGTGTGCTCCTTGCCGTGGACGCGGTAGTGCACACCGGCGAGGGTGGTCGGCAGGTGCCGGCGCATGGTGCCGCCGATCTTGCTGCGTCGCTGCGGAGCCATGGCGAGGAACCAGTCCAGGTACTGGTGCAGGCTGTCCGGACCGACCTCCTCGCCCTCCCGCGCGACCTCGCGGAACCAGCACTCCGTGGCCAGCCGGGCGACCCGGGACCCGACCCAGGCCCCGGTGTGGCGGAGTCCGTCCGGCCCCTCCCACACCGGGCCGGCGCCCGCGCCGCCCGAACCGTCGAAGACCGCGATCATGCCCTCGTCGGTGGGCCAGTGGTGGACGACGAATGGCTCGGCGTCCTCGCCGTGACCGGGCACCTGTTCGGTCCAGACCGAGAGCGCCTGAAGCCCCCGGACCCCTCCCGGCGCCGACCAGACCATCTGGGGCGGCAGCCGGCGCTCGGCCGGCTTCGGCTCGTCGCCGGGCACGGCGGCAGCGCCGTGCGCCCCCTTCGGGGCCGCCATGGGTCCCGGCCCGATCGCCGGAGCGACGCCCCGTGCGGACGGCGGTGCCGGGATCGGCGGCGGGGCCACGGGGTGACGCCCCGGGGCCGTGGGAGCGGACGTTCCGCCGGGTCCGGGCGGCGGGGGCGGACCGGGTGGGCCCGGCGGCGGAGGCGGTCCCGGCGGTCCGGGGGGCGGGGGCGGACCCGCGGGCGCCGGTGCGGGCGGCCGCCGGTCGGGGCCGTGCGAGGGCGCGGCCTGCCACGCCCTGTGGTCGTGCTCTGCCATCAACGCTCCCTGTCGGGTCCGGGTCGAGGGGTGTCCCGCTTGGTGGTGCCCCGCACCCTGCTGACCCGGGGCGCCGGCCGGTCGGCGGGCGGTTCGCCGGACGCGGCACCGTGCGGCGGGGACGACGCGGACGGCGTTCCCGGCCGGTCCCCCCGGCCGGAGTTCCGGTCCGGGGCGGGATCCCGGTCGGGGGCGCGGCCCGCATCGCGGTCGCGGCCGGACGCCCGACCGCGCCCGGACTCCCGGACCCGGTCCGGGTCCCGGCTCGGGTAGCCGTCCCGGCCCGGGTAGCCGTCTCGGCCCGCATCCCGGCCCCGGTCCGAGTCCCGGCCCCGGTCCGGGTAGCCGTCCCGGCCCAGGTAGCGGTCTCGGCCTGAGTCCCGGTCCCTGTCCGAGTCCCGGTCACGGCCCGGGGCGCGTTCGCCGCCCGTGGCCCCGCCGCTGTCACGGCCCGCGCTCGGGTCCGGCAGCGGCTCGTCCTCGGGCGGCCCGTAGCCCCGGGCGCCGCGCCACGACCCACCGTCCCCGCCGCCGTCCCGTCCGCGTCCGCCGTCGCGGTCCGCCGGGCGGCCGTCGCCGACCGGGCGGCGGCTGCCCGGTCCGTGGCCCTCGGTGCGTCCCGCGCCGTACGTCCCCGAGACCCGGCTGCCACCGGACCGGGCGGGGCCCGCGTCGCCGGGCCGGGTGCCCCGCGCGTCCCCGTCTCCCGCAGTCCCGCCCCGCACCACCTCGCCGCGCAGTGCTCCGCGCGTCCCCCGGGGCTCGTCCTCGGTCCCGGAACCCGGGCCCAGGGCCGGCGGCGGGTCCGCGGCGCGGGCGAGCGAGCCCCGCAGCCGCCCGCGCCGGGCGGCGCCGTCGAAGAGCCCGTCGCCCTCGCGCAGGACCTCCTCCAGGACGGTCCGCTCCAGTTCGGCCTGCTCGAAGGGCTCCCGGTCCGCGTCGCCGCGTTCCAGGACCAGGCGCATGATCTCGCGCCGCACCTCGCGCTTCTCGGCCTCGTTCTTCTCGATCCAGGTGAGGGCGGCGCGGGGGCCCTCCTTCTCCATGATCTCGGCGATCAGGCCGTCGAGGCCCTCCTCGCGGATCATGTCCAGGTGCCGTTCGCGCCGCATCCCGGAGAGCCGGGTCTCCCGGACGACGTCCCGGAAGTCGCGCCCGCTGGTGGCGATCTCGTCCTCGTCGACGAGGAGCTCGACGTGCACGTTCCGCAGGCGCACCGCGTCGTCACCGGTGAACCCGGCCACCGTCGCGTTCAACGCCCCCTCCGCCTGGTGGAACTGGGCGATGTCGTACTCCCGGGAGACCTCGCGCAGCGTCTTCCGCAGGTAGTCGAAGAGGGTCTCGCTCATGTCCCGGATGCCGCGGGCCACGACCTGGGCCGGGTCCGCGACCCGGCACACCAGGTCCACCCGGCTGCGGAAGGAGAAGGTGTGGTCGCGGCTGAGGAGCGGGATGTCGAGGACGAGCCGGTGCTCCGTCAGGTCGACGGTGAACATCCCGCTGTACGCGCCGAAGCGGGAGGAGGGGATCTCCTCCCCGGTGCGTATCGTCAGGGACGGACCGCTCTCCCGGACCAGGACCAGCGCGCGGCCGGGCTGCGGCGGCCGTACCGGACTCGTCAGCCGCCACTTGGGCAGTTCCTCGTAGGACAGCACCGGGTCGTAGGTCTGCTGTTCTCCCACGGGGACCTCCTTCCAGTTCCTCGGGACGTTCCGCCCGTGTCGGGCGGGGCAGTTCTGGCGTCGGGCCGTACGGTTCGGGCCGTACGGTTCAGGTCGTACGGGCCAGCGCGGCCCGGAGCAGGGCGGCGTTCCTGGACGGCCGGTCGCGGTCCTTCGCCCACTTGTCCAGCCACCACAAGAGCCGCTCGCGGTGGGAGCCCGGCTTCCGGGAGACGTCCCACAGGAGGCGGTTCAGCGCTTCGAGGGTGGGCCGGCCGCCGCGCTCGGCGTGGACGTCGACCCAGTCGCGCAGCGCGAGCAGAGCCGTGTCCTGCAGCGGGCGGCGGGCCAGCGACCGCGCCCACAACTCCGCCATCCGCTCCTCGTGTTCGGGCAGCAGGCTCAGCAGCAGGGGTACGCCGGACACGCCCTCCACCGGCCCGTCGACCGTCGGCTCGTACGGCCGGCCCGTGGCGAAGAGGAAGGCCGACAGCGACTTGACGACCATGGGGGAGAGGTCCTGCGGCGCGGACCAGTCCAGATAGGCGTCGAGAAGTTCCGCCGCCCGTCCCTGGTGCACCAGGTGGACCCCGCCCCAGGCCACGGAGGGCAGGGTGCCCCAGTCGCCGTCGCGGTCGAGGGCGTCGTGCAGCACGGCCACCGCGCGCGCGGGCGCCTCCCGGCCGAGGAGACCGCCCGCCGTGTTCGCGGCCGTCCCCGCGAGCCGCCGCTGACGGGCCGAACTGCCGCCGCGCGCCCAGCCGTGCAGCAGCTCCCACACGGCCTCGGCCGAGTCCTCCCGGCTGCCCGCCACGCCGAGCGCGGTCGCGGCGGCCTGGCGGAGCTGCCAGGAGTCCGCGGCGGCCCAGCCGGTGAGGAAGCGGTGCACGGCGTAGTGGTGGTCGGCCCAGGCGATGATCCCGGCGGCGACGGCGGCCCGGGCGCGGACCTCCAGGTCGGCGTGGTCGAGGAGCCGGCGCAGCCAGCTGAGCAGCGCCTCGCGCCACCCGTCGAGTCCGGTCCAGGCGTAGATCAGGACGACCTGCCCGAGCAGCGGGTTACGGAAGCGCACCCGGGGCGGTCCCGAGGAGTCGCCGTCGAGGCGGATCCACTGCTGCTCGTCGCCGAGCCGGTCCCTGAACCGCACGTCGGGCGGCGCGGCCTCGGGGATCGAGAGCGCGGCCCTGAGCCGTACGGCCGCCTCGGCGACGGTGAGGTAGCCGCTGTCCTCGAGGACGGCGGCGGCCAGCGCGAACGCCACCGCCTCCGGGTTCCGGTGCCGGTCGAACCACGTCCGCACCTGGTCGCTCGGATCGCGCAGCGCGGCCGCCGCGGCGACCACGTCACGGCCCGCGGAGATGTCCGCGGCCAGACGGGCGGCGTGCCGGGCCGCCGGCATCTCGCGCAGCGTGTCGGCGACCCCGCCGGACGCCAGCGTCGCGCGCAGTGCGGCACGGGCCTCCGGTGAACCGCCGTGCCCGAGCACCCGCCGTTCGAGGACGGCCAGCGGGTCCACGGGCGCGAGGGCGTGCACGGCCACCGACTCGGAGCCGTCCGCCCGGACGGTGACGGCCAGGTCCTGGCCGCCGGTCAGGACCAGATGGCAGCCGTGCGCGCGCAGCGCCGCCACGACGGCCGGAAGCCTGCGGGGGAGCGCCTCGAAGTCCCGCGCGCCGGCCCGTCCGTCCTCGACGGCGACCAGGTATCCGCTGTCCTTGACCGGCGGCTCCCACTCGGGGGCGAGGACGGCGGCCGGGTCGAGGAGCCGGTGGCAGACCCCGCCGCCGTCGGCGCCGCCCAGCGCGAGCGCCTCGGCGAGCAGATTGACGGCGGTGGCCTCGCGGCCGCTGCCGGAGGGCCCGGCCAGGACGAGGAGCCGACGCTCGCACAGCGCGGTCAGTGCGGAGTCGTACCCCTCGGGCTGCACGAACAGCTCGGTGTGGTCGACCAGTTCGACGGCGCCGAGCGGCAGCACGGACCCGCCGCCGCGGTGCGCGGCGCGGGCGTGCCGCTCGCCTCCGGCGTTGAACCCGCCGCCGAAGCTGACCGTGTCGTTGAAGAGCGCCAGGGTGCCGATCCGGGTGCCGGACGCGTCGGCGTTGAGGCGCTGCGCGATGAGGTCCGCGATGGCGCCCGCACGCTGCGCCTCGGACCGTTCGGCGTCGTCGGCGGCCGAGCGCTCCGTGAGGGAGCGCAGGGCGTCGGACTCGCTGACGGGGCCGTCCTGCTCCGGCCCGCCCCCGCGCGGCTCGCCCCTCGCGGAGTCCTCCGACGCGCCCTTCGGGGCGTCGGGGGAGGAGGGCGGGGTGGCGGCGGGGGTGGGATCGGAGCGGTCGGTCTTACCGCCGGCCGACGGCTCGGCGGTGCTTTCCTCGCTCATGGCACAGGTCTTCCGGGGTGGGTCGGCGAAGAGGCGGCAGGAGCACGGCCGCCTTCACTGATCGAGGACGCGCCGCCCCGCCGGGCGAGGACGTACCGCCCTCGCCGGTCGGGGTCGTACCGCCCTCTCTGATCGGGGACGTACGGACGTCGTCAGGAGACGTTCCAGTCGCCCTTGATCTCGACCTTCTCGTTGAAGATCTGGGCGTTCTTGATCAGCGCCGCGCTGACCTGCGGGCCGCCGCGCCCGGAGGCCGCGACGGCCTCGTCGACGAACCGCCGGATGTCGCTCTCGAAGTCCCGGTCGCGCAGCATGTGCGCCTGGAGCATCCGCTCCAGGTCGTGCCGGCCGGTCTCGTCGTCCGGCGTGTCGGTCACCCGCTCAAGGGCCGCCTCGGCATCGCCGTCCCCGCGGAACCGTTCCCTGATCCGGGCGACCAGCCGGGCCCCACCGGTCCAGCCGCTCCGTCCGGCCTCCTGCCCCGTGGCCTCCAGAGCACCCTTGACCACGAGCGCCACGCCCGCGGCGGCGATGGCCGTCAGTGGATCCATGTGTTTCCCCCGGTTGTTCCGCGCACTCACCCGCACACAAGTGAAGCCATTCAATTACTCACCGCGCAGGACACCAGGGGTTCGGCGAACAATGACCGAAATCCGACGGCCTGCCGGGGCCGATGATGGCCGGATCTCGTACGGGGACGGGCGGGACGTCAGTGGACGGAGAAGCCGCCGTCGACGAAGAGGGACTGGCCCGTGACGTACGCAGAGGAGGCGCTCGCCAGGAACACGGCGGCGCCCGCGAAGTCCTCGGCGAGCCCGTTGCGGCCGACCATCGTGCGGGCCGCCAGCGCGGCCACCTTCTCCGGGTCGGAGGAGAGCCGCTCGTTGAGCGGGGTCATCACGAAGCCCGGGACCAGGGTGTTCGCCGTGACGCCGTACGGGGACCAGGCCTCCGCCTGCGAACGGGCGAGCGACTCCAGGGCGCCCTTGGACACCCCGTACGCGCCGCTCTGCACGAACGCGCGGTGCGCCTGCTGGGAGGTGATGTGGATGATCCGCCCGAAGCCGCGCTCGGCCATGCCGGGACCGAAGCGCCGGCCGAGCAGGAAGGGCGCCTCCAGGTTCACCGTCATGGTGGTGTCCCAGACCTCGTCGCTGAGCTCCCCGAACGCGGGGCGGAGGTTGATGCCGGCCGAGTTGACCAGGATGTCCGGCTCGCCGAACACCGCCGCCGCCTCCTCGGCCCCGGCCTTGATCCCCGCGCGCGTACCCAGATCGGCGCTCACCCATGCCGCCCGGCAGCCGTCGGCCGTCAACTCGTCGACGGTCGTGACCAGATCCGCCTCCTTGCGCGCGATCACCACGACGCTCGCCCCGGCGCGGGCGAGGGCCCCGGCGATGGCCCGGCCGATGCCGGAACTGCCACCCGTGACGAGGGCCGTGCGGCCGTCGAGGGAGAAGAGGTCGGAGAGGTAACCGCCGGGCGTCGTGCTCATCTGGTCTGCGCTCCTCGCGTCGTGCGTGCACCGGCCGCTCCGCGTGCGGTGGAGGGCAGGTACACGCATCCTGTCAGACGCGGGTCAGACCAGTTCGGCGAGGAACTCCGTCCAGGTGGAGGGGGAGAGGACGAGCTGGGGACCGGTGGGGTTCTTGGAGTCGCGGACGTGGATGGTGGAGGGGCGGGTGGCGACTTCGACGCAGTCGTCGCCGCTGCTACCGCTGTAACTGCTCTTGAACCAGGCCAGGTCTGTGGTGCTCATGGTGCTCCTCGCATCTCCAGCAGCAGGCTCAGGGAGTCCTCCACGGACAGAGCCTGTGCCCGCATCCTGGCATATCGCTTCTGGAGGATGCTGACCACTTTGGAGTCGGAGATGAGAAGCCCGTTCTCCTGTCCCTCGCAGTAGGCGTACCACCGGTTCTCCGGGGTTTCCAGGAGCCGCATGGGGCCGTCGAGACCCGCGTGGTACTCCCTTGACTGCGGCATGATCTGGAGGTCGATGTTGCGACGGGCGCAGATGTCGAGGATGTGGTCGATCTGCAGGCGCATGACCTGCGGACCGCCCGTCTGGCGGCGTAGCACGTGCTCCTCGATGATGAAGCTGTAGATCGTGTGGGGACGTTCCGTCAGCAGCTTCTTCCGTTCGGCCCGGGCGGCGATCCGGGTTTCAATCTCGTCGTCGTCCAGGGCAGGGATTCTCTCGTCGAAGATCGTCTTCGCGTAGGCCGGAGTTTGCAGCAGCCCTGGCACCAGTCGGTTCTCGTAGGTGTACAGCGTCACTGCCTGAAGTTCGAGCTTGGCCCACTGGTGGAACCACTTCGCAAGTCCCGGCTTTCGCGCCAGGTGCTTCGCCGCCGCGCGAATCACCCCGAAGGCGTCGAGCACCACTTCGGACTTCTCCACGAATCCGACCGAGGGTAAGCGCCGCCCCTGCTCGATCGAAGCCACCGTCGGCACCGAGTACCCGACGAGGGGCGCGAAAGCCTCCTGCGTCAACCCCGCCCGCCTTCGGAAGGTCTTGACCACCTCCCCGAAGGCCTTCAAGCTATCCGACGCCTCCGGTTCGCTGCCGCCGTGAACCTCGTCCGGAACCTCATCCATCACCCGGCCACCTCCCGCACCCGTGCGCTCGCGTTGAACGCACCCATGCTCACGGGTAGTTACCGGTACCGTCCAGAGCGTGAACCCGTACGCTGCGCAGCGTACGGGTTTCTGACCTGGCAACCCTCCCGGCGCGGCGCCACATTGGCCCCATGACCTCCCCCATGACCCGCCAAGCCGCCGTCACCGTACGTGTGTTCACCCAGCGCTTCAGCTCGACGCCGCGCGGCGCGCGCCTCGCGCGGCGTCTCTCGCTCCACCAGCTCGACCGCTGGAACGTCCCGTACGGTTCCGGGGTCTCCGACGCCGTCGGGCTCCTGGTCGCCGAACTCGCCGCCAACGCCGTCACCCACGGGCGGGTTCCCGGGCGGGACTTCGAGCTGGTGCTCACGTACACGCCCGGGCTGCGGCTGCGGATCGACGTCTCCGACACGCGGGGCGAACGCCGTCCGGCCGCCGCCGTCCCCGGTCTCCTCGACGAGGGCGGTCGCGGTCTGCTCCTCGTGGACGCGCTGGCGTCCCGGTGGTCGGTGCTCGACCGCGTGCCGGTCGGCAAGACCGTACGGGCAGAGCTCGACCTCGACTCCTGACGTACCTTGACCGTGAAGGAACAACCGGAGGGGGCGGACGACTTGGACGCGGAGAACAAGGCGGGCGAGGGAGCCCTGAGGCCCAGGGTGGCGCTCGTCTTCGCGCTGGTGCTCGCCCTGCTGCTGGCGGCCCTGTCGGGCCTCGTGATGTATCCGGCGGCCCAGCACCTGCGTTCCCTCCAGGACGGCCGACAGGCCGACGCGACGCTGGTGGCCGCCGGTTCGGGGTGCTTCCTGGGGGGATGCAAGGTCAGGTTCGAGGCCGAGGGGCGGACCGTGGTGGCGAACCTCCCGGTGGGGAGCGGCCACGGGAGGAACGTGGCCGGTGAGCGTCTCACCGTCCGGTACCGGGAGGGCGATCCGCAGGTGGTCGCCTCCCAGGATGACGTCGGTGGCGGTGGGCCGGCCGTGGCCACCGTGCTGTTCGGCTCGGGCGCCGTGCTCTTCCTGGTGGTGGCGGTCTGGGGGTCGGTCCATGCGCGGCGGCAGCGGCGCGCGTTCGCCTGACAGCGTTCCCCGACTGCCGCCAGACTGACCGGTGGGCAGAGGGACGGGGGCTTCAGGGTGACGACGGAGACGGAGAAGGCGCGGGCCTTCCTGCGGGAGCTGCAGGCCCAGGCCGCCGAGGCGACCGGCATGCGGGACGTCGAGCATGCGACGGACTGGCAGGAACGCATGGTCGAGATCGGGCGGAGGATGCCCGAGGTGTCCGAGGAGCTGCTGCGTTGGCGTACGAGACGAGCGGCTCGGCGTGCACCGTCTCGTGCCGGCAGCGCGGGCACGGGCCGCTGACGACGATGACCTCGGGCGCCCTCTCGTCCGGATGGAGGCTGACCCGTGCGGTGCCGGCCGCGACCGTGTTCCACTCCAGGTCCGACTCCACGCGGTACAGCACGTCCTGTTGGTCCGTCACTCGCCCCCCAGCGTTCGTACGACGTCATCAACCTAACGCTCCACAGGGGGTGTTGGTGCCGACGTGTGCGTGAGGACCCGATCGCGAAGGCCCGGTGTCCGGTCCGTGGCGACCCCACGGACCGGACACCTCCACTCAGCCGGCCTGACCCCTGGGCGCGGGGGCGTAACCCGCCGGGCGGGTCGTGAACGTGCCCCGGCCCTGGGTGCGGCCGCGCAGGCGGGACGCGTAGCCGAAGAGTTCGGCCAGCGGCACCGTCGCCTCCACCACCGCCGTACCGGAGCGGGTCGTCTGGTCCGTGACCCGGCCGCGGCGGGCCGCGAGGTCGCCGAGGACCGAGCCGACGGACTCCGCGGGGACGGTGACCGTCACGTCGGTCACCGGCTCCAGGAGCGTCATCACGCTCGCGCGGAGCGCCTCGCGCAGCGCGAACCGGCCCGCCGTGCGGAACGCCATCTCCGAGGAGTCCTTCGGATGCGTGGCGCCGTCCGTGAGCGTGACCCGGACGCCCGTGACCGGGTGGCCGCCGAGGGGACCCTCGACGAGCGCGTCCCGGCAGCCGGCCTCGACCGCGCGGACGTACTCCTGCGGGACCCGGCCGCCCGTGACGGTCGACGCGAACGCGAACTCCGCCTCCTCGGTGTCCGCGAGCGGTTCGACGTCGATGACGACATGGGCGAACTGGCCCGCGCCGCCGTCCTGTTTGACATGACGGTGGAGCAGCCCGGTGACGCCCTTCGCCACGGTCTCCCGGTACGCGACCTGCGGACGGCCGACCGTGACCTCCAGCCCGCGGTCGCGCCGCAGCTTCTCCACCGCGACCTCCAGGTGCAGTTCGCCCAGGCCCGACAGGACGGTCTGGCCCGTCTCCGGGTCGGACCGCACGACGAGCGACGGGTCCTCCTCGGAGAGCCTGGCGAGGGCCGTCGCCAGGCGGCCGGTGTCCGTGCTCCGGCGTGCCTCGACCGCGACCGAGACCACCGGGTCGGCGGTCGTCGGCGGTTCGAGGACGATCGGAGCGTCCTGGGCACAGAGGGTCGCCCCGGCGCGGGCCCCCTTCGGGCCCACGACGGCGACGATGTCCCCGGCGCGCGCCACGTCGACCTCGGTCGCCCGGTCGGCCTGGACCCGCAGGATGCGGGCGATCCGCTCGGTGCGGCCGCTGACGGCGTCGAGCACGGTGTCCCCCTTCCCGATCGTGCCCGCGTAGACGCGGACGTAGGTCATCCGGCCGGTGGCCGTCGCGCTCACCTTGAACGCGAGCGCGGTGAACGGCGCCTCCGGGTCCGCCGGCACCTCCCCGCGCACCGGAGGCATGTCCGAAGGCGCCGGGAGGTAGGCGACGACGGCGTCGAGCAGCGTCTCGACACCCCGGTTGCGGTACGCCGAACCGCAGAGCACGACCACGGCCTCGCCGGTGAGGGTGAGGTCGCGGAGCGCGCCCGTGAGGGTCTCCGCGGAGAGCGCGCCCTCGCCGCAGAACTCCTCCAGGGCACCCGGATGCAGCTCCGCCACGGTCTCCTCCAGGAGTCGCCTGCGGTGCCGGGCCTCGTCCCGGAGCTCGTCGGGGACCGGCTCGTCGGTGTACGTGTCGGCGCCGTCGGCCCACACGTACGCCCGCATCCTGACCAGGTCCACGACGCCGGTGAAGCCGTCCTCGCGCCCGATGGGCAGCTGGACGGGCAGCGGGACGGTGCCGAGACGGGTGCGGATCGACTCGACGGCGCTGTCGAGTTCCGCGCCCGCGCGGTCCAGCTTGTTGACGAACGCGAGGCGCGGGACGCCGTGCCGGTCCGCCTGCCGCCACACCGTCTCGCTCTGCGGTTCGACGCCCGCGACGGCGTCGAAGACGGCGACGGCGCCGTCGAGGACGCGCAGGGAGCGCTCGACCTCGTCGGAGAAGTCGACGTGGCCCGGGGTGTCGATGAGGTTGATCCGGTGTCCGGCCCAGTCGCAGCTGACGGCCGCGGCGAAGATCGTGATGCCGCGGTCGCGCTCCTGCGGGTCGAAGTCGGTGACGGTGGTGCCGTCGTGGACCTCGCCGCGCTTGTGGGTGGCGCCGGTGAGGTACAGGAAGCGCTCGGTGACGGTGGTCTTGCCGGCGTCGACGTGGGCGAGGATGCCGAGGTTGCGGACGCGGTCGACGAGGTGGGTACGCACGGTGTCGTGCCTTTCGCTGCTGCTGGAGGAGAACGGGGCAGCGCGATTCCCGTACGCGGGCCGTCAGAGGGACGGCAGGAGCGTCACGGGTCGGCGATGGCGGGCGCGCAGCCGCCACCGGCCGGAGGGAGAGGCGAGGATCACGTCGTACCGGGCACGGGCGGACGACACGGCGGCGGCGTTACGGCAACGCACGGTCGTCTCCCCTCGGGTCGGACGTCTGACGGCACATCGGTCGATGGCCGCGAGACGTGAGTGTAGGGAGGGGAAGGGCAGGTGCGACAGCGGTTTTTCCGGGGTCGGTGTGCCGCGGCCGGAGCGCGTAGCGCAGGGTGCTGATGGCCAACTACCGGCCAGCGTAGGGGAATTGGCCGTATCTCGTCTGCCTCGTGACTCGCCCCGGGCGCTTAATGGTGCTCCCGCACGGTGCGGGTGGGAGCGACGAGAGCACGGGGGAACGCATGGCCTTCGCAGGAGACGCCGGACCACCGCCGCCCAGGCCGCCGTCCGATCCGCCGTCGGGTCCGCCGTCGGGGCCGACGTCCGGAGCGTCGTCCGGTCCGGCGGATCCGGCGGATCCGCCCTCGGTACCGCCGCCCGGAGCCGGCTGGGGAGGCGTCCTGCCGCTCCGGGTCAGCCGCCGGATGCTGTGGGTGGGCGCCGCGGCCTTCCCGCTGCACAACATCACCCGCGTCGAGGCCTTCAGGCTCAAGCCCGACCGGGTCGCGGCCCTCCTCCGCTTCCTGAAGTGGCTGCTCGTCGCCGTCGTGGTCTACGCCGTGGTCAACAGCGTGAGCGACGACGACGCGAGCCTCGGGGACGGTGGCGGCCCCCTGCTCTTCGTCGTCCTGGTCGCCCTGGCCGTCTTCCTCGGCAAGGAGCTGTTCGAGCCGGCGAAGCCGGTGCTGCTGGTCGAGATGGCCAGCGGCTCCGCGGTGCTCGTGACGCTGCCGAGCATGGAGGAGCTGCGGGACATCGCCGGGCTGATCGTCCGCGCGATCGACAATCCGGCCGCCGAGTTCAGCACCGTCGTACGACAGTTCAACAACACGAACAACTACGGCCCCGTGGTGAACATGAACGGCGGCCGGAACAACCGGGGGATCAGCCTGTGAGCGGCGACACGACGAACAACTACGGCAACGTGGTCAACGTGAACGGCGGACAGGGCAACGTCGGCATCAACTACGGCTCCGTCGGCGGCGCCCCGGACGACGGGCTCCGCGCCGCCGTCGACGAGCTCGCCCGCCTCCTCCAGGGCCTGCGGCCCCACCTCACCCCGGAGCAGGCGCAGACCGTCGACGAGGCCCTTCCCGAGCTCACCCCCGACCGAGCGGCGCTGCGCGAGCGCATGGGCGTCCTGACCGCCGTCGGGCAGATCGCCGCCGCCGTCGGCACGGTGGGCCAGCCCGCCGTGGACGCGGTCGGACAGCTGATGACGCTGGTGGGCTAGGCCGCTCGGCCTGTTCGGCCGGTCCTACTGCGCCGGGTCCGCCGGCTGGAGGAGGTCCCAGCGGTTGCCGTACAGATCCTCGAAGACGGCGACCGAGCCGTAGGGCTCGTGCCGGGGCTCCTCCAGGAACTTCACGCCCGCCTCCGTCATCCGCGCGTGGTCGCGGGCGAAGTCCTCGGTGTGGAGGAAGAAGCCGACGCGGCCGCCCGTCTGGTTGCCGACGGAGGCCTCCTCGGTGTCGTTCTTGGCGCGGGCCAGCAGCAGGCCCGCGTTCCCGAGGCCGCCGACCCCGGCCGCGCCCCGCGGGCGGACGACGACCCAGCGGCTGCCGCCGCCCCGGTCGGTGTCCTCGACCAGGTCGAAGCCGAGGGCGTCGGTGTAGAAGGCGATGGCCTCGTCGTAGTCACGGACGACAAGGGTCACAAGTGCGATGGACGGCATTACCCCAACGTAATACGTGGAAGCGGCAGGAATCTACCCGCGTCAACCCGTGTCGACCCGGGTCGGACCCTCGCCGATGGGAGGGTCCGGACGAGGGTCCGGAGAGGGCCGGACGAGGGTCGGGACGGGGGCGAGGCGCGTAGACGGGGCGGGAGTCCACGGCGCTGCGGGCGCACGCCGGGCCGCGCCCGCGGCCGGTGCGAGAATGCCCCGCATGGACGCGCAGCAGTTCGACCGCCTCGCCGCTCGGGCCCGGTCCCTCGCCGAGCGCCCCGGGGACGGCCGGCCCGCCCGCCGCCTCCTCGGGCTCGCCGGCGCGCCCGGCGCCGGGAAGTCCACGCTCGCCGCCCGGCTCGTCGCCCGCCTCGACGGGCTCGCCGTCCTCGTCCCCATGGACGGCTTCCACCTCGCCCAGGCCGAACTGGAACGCCTCGGCCGGGCGGGCAGGAAGGGCGCGCCCGACACCTTCGACGCCGCCGGGTACCTCGCGCTCCTCGCCCGGCTGCGCGCACCCGTCCCCGGCACCACGGTCTACGCCCCCGCGTTCGACCGCGCTCTGGAGGAGCCGATCGCCGGGGCGATACCCGTGGGCCCCGAGATCCCGCTGGTCGTCACCGAGGGCAACTACCTGTTGCACGACGAGGGCGCCTGGGCCGGTGTCCTGCCGCTCCTCGACGAGGCCTGGTACCTCGACCTGGACGCCCGGCGCCGGGTTCCCCGGCTCGTCGAGCGGCATGTCCGCTTCGGCAAGGACCGGGCCCGCGCCGAACGCTGGGTCCAGGACTCGGACGAGGTCAACGCCCGCCTGGTCGCCCGCGGCCGCGACCGCGCCCACCTCGTGGTGCCGATGGCCTGACGCCGGCCGGGGGACGTCCCCCGCCGGTCAGCCCGCCGCGTGCCGCGTCGCCGCCGCCGCGAGCGCCCGGATCAGCGGGTGCGGGCGGGTGCCGTCGCCCGCCAGTTCCGGCTGGAAGAGGGTCGCCAGGAAGAAGGGGTGCGAGGGGAGTTCGGCGATGCGGATGCCGCCCTCCTCGTCCGCGCCCGTGAACCGCAGGCCGTGCGCCCGCAGGGTGTCCAGGTGGCGGCTGTCCGGGCCGTAGTCGCAGTGGTAGCGCTCGGTGGTCCGCTCCGCGCCGAGGGCCTGCTCGGCGAGCGAGCCCGGGGTGACCCGTACGACTCCCTCGTGGCCCACCAGCGAGCAGGCGAGGGGGGCGATCAGCAGGTCGCCGGCGGCGGCCGACGGGTCGTTCTCCGCGTGCGCCGCGGCGGTCAGACCGCAGACGTCCCGCGCGTACTCCAGGAGCGCGTGCTGGAAGCCGCCGCAGGTGCCGAGGAACGGGATGCCGTCCTCGCGGGCCGTGCGGATCGCCGCCAGCGCCCCCGCCTCGCTCGCGTACGGGCTCCCCGGGAGCACCCACACCGCGTCGAAGCCCTTCACCGCGCCGGACGTCTCCGCGTCCCCGGTCGGGATCCAGTACGCGTCGAGGGCGAGGCCGTCGCGCTCGGCGAGGGCGTCGAGGAGGACGGGGATCCGGACGTGGGAGCGGACGTGCGGGGAGCGGTCGCCGACCAGGGCGATCCGAGGGGTGTGAGGGAGGGCGTGCGTGCTGTTCATGGGGACCATCCTTGGCGCCGTCGCCCGTTCGCGTCCAACGATGATCACTGCTCGGTCCATCACGAATGCTTATGCCGGCCTGGATAGGGTGGCCGTATGACCATCGATCAGGAACCGTCCGATCAGGAACCGTCCGATCAGGAACCGTCCGACCAGGCCCTGCCCGACTGGGAGCGCCGCGTCGCCGCCCTCTGGGAGCGGCTCGACACGTACGAGCCCGCCGACTTCCGCGCCCGTGTCGCCGCCCTCGCCGCCGAGCGCCCCGAGGACGACACGGCCGCCCTCTTCGAACGCGGCGCCGCCCACGACTCCACCGGAGAGCCCGAGGAGGCCGTGCGCCTCTACCGGCAGGCCCTCGACCAGGGCCTCACCGGACTGCGCCGCCGACGCGCCGTCATCCAGCTCGCCAGCAGCCTGCGCAACCTCGGCCGCCCCGACCGCAGCGTCGAACTCCTCACCGCCGAGCGCGCGATCCCCGCAGCCGAGCTCGACGCCGACGAGACCGCGCTCTCCGGCGCCGTCGACGCCTTCCTCGCCCTCGCCCTCGCCGACACCGGCCGCGACCGCGAGGCCGCCGCCCTCGCCCTCGGGGCCCTCGCGCCCCTGCTGCCCCGCTACAACCGCTCCCTCGCCCACTACGCGCAGGCCCTCCTCACCGCCCCCGACGGGTCCTGACGGGGCCCGGCGCGCACCCCATGGACCCGCACCTCCTCCGGACGTACGTCACCGTCGCCCGGCTCGCCTCCTTCTCCGAGGCCGCCCGCGAGCTGGGCTACACCCAGTCCGCCGTCTCCCAGCACATCGCCGCCCTGGAGACCGACCTCGCGCTGCCGCTGCTGACCCGCCGGCCGGTCGCCCCGACCCCGGCCGGGGAGCGGCTCCTCGAACACGCCGGTGCGCTGCTGCTGCGGCTCGACGCGGCCCGCGCCGACCTCGACCGGTTCGCGGCCGCACCCCGCGCCACCCTGAGCGTCGCCGCCTCCCCGCTCGCCCTGCACGCCCGTACCCTCGCCGCGCTGCCCGCCACCGGCGTCACCCTGCGGGCGCTGCCCCGCGAGGCGGTGCCGGCCGCCGTCGCCACCGGCGAGGCCGACGCCGGGCTCGTCGACGGCATCGCCGCCCCCAGCGACCCGCTGCGGCTGCCCGACGTCGCCCCGCTCACCGCGACCGGCGTCGCCGAGGAGCCGCTCGCCGTCGTCCTGCCCGCGACCCATCCGCTCGCCGGGCGCTCCGGGCTCCGCCTCGACGACCTCGTCGACGCCCGCTGGCTCGACGCGCCCGCCGCCGGCCTCCCCCTCGACGGGCTGCGGGACGCCCACGGCGGTCCGGCCGGGCGGGGCTTCCGCACCGCCCTGCGCTACGACGGCACCGACACCCGCACCCTCGCCGCGCTGGCCGCCGCCGGGCACGGCCTCGCCCTGCTCCCCGCGCCGGTCGCGGCGGACGTCTCCGGCGCCGTCGCCGTCCCCCTGGTCGCGCCGCGGCTCGTCCACCGCACCGAACTCCTCCTCCCGGCCGCCTCGCGGACCGAACCCACCGGCCCGGTGGCCGAGTTCACCCGACGGCTCAAGGGCTGACACCGGCAGTCGCTACCCTGTGCGCAACGGCGACGGAAGGCGGGCAGGCGTGGGGTGGCTGCGACGAGGACCCAGGCGGGACGGCGACGACGCACCGAGGGACCCCGAGTTCGCGTACTTCTCGCAGCGTGAGGCCGCGCTCTTCCGCGGCCGCGTCCGGGAGACCTTCGCCGAGCTCGGCCTGGAGGTCAGCGTCTACGCCGACCACGTCGTCGACGACAAGGGCCGCCGCTTCGGCCTCGGCAACCTCGCCGCCGTCTGCCACCAGGACCGGCGCGGCCCCCGCGTCTGGCCCGGCATGATCAACCGGCACATCGGACTGGTCGTCCGCGCCATGGACGGACCCTCCGCGCTCGACACCCTGCCGCCCGAGCAGATCCGCTCCCAGCTCTACCCCCGGGTCGTCAGCGGTGACGGCATCGACGCCGCGGCCTTCGGGTACGCGCGGACCGTCGCCCCCGGCCTGTACGAGATCCTCGCCCTCGACCTGCCCGAGAGCGTCATGATGCTCACCGACGAGGCGCTCGAACGGCTCGGCGACCACGCCCAGCTGCGCGACCGGGCCCTGCGCAATCTGCGCGGGCTGCCCGTCGAGGAGCACGAGACCGTCCGCGACGCCGACGGCATGTGCTTCGAGATCATCCTCGGCGACTCCTTCTACACGGCGAGCCGCGTCCTCGACCTGGACGGCGTCGTCCGGCGGGTCACCGGCCTGCCGATAGGCGAACACGGCGCCCTGGTCGCGATGCCGTTCCGCCACCAGCTCGCCTTCCACCCCATCCGTGACACCTCGATCATCCCGGCCCTCGGCGCGATGGCCTCCTTCGCCGCCTCCGGGTACGAGGACACGCCGGGCGCCATCAGCCCGTACGTCTTCTGGTGGCGCGGCGGCACGCTCACCCAGCTCAGCGAGCACGACGAGGAGCGGGGGGACCTGCGGATCGTCGTCGGCGACGACTTCCAGGAGCTCCTGGAGCGGCTCATCGCCCAGGGCCCGGACCTCCGCTGAGCGGTCGCGGCCCCGGTCGCCGCCCGGCAGGATGCTGTACGTCCAGGATGCAGCGGAGCCGAGAAGGAGACCCCATGTCGAGCACCCCCGCCCCGGCCGAGGAGCGCGGCGAGACCCCCGTCCCGTTCACCGCGGACGACTACCGGGCCCGGATGGCCCGCGCCGCCGAGTCCGCAGCGGACGCCGGACTCGCGGGCGTGATCGTCGCCCCGGGCCCCGACCTCGTCTACCTCACCGGATACCAGCCCACCGCGATCACCGAACGGCTCACCGCCCTCGTCATCGCCCCCGGACAGGCACCGGTCCTCGTCGTCCCGACCCTGGAGGCCCCCGACGCCGAGAAGGCCGCCGGGGCCGCCGCGCTCACCCTGCGGGACTGGACCGACGGCAAGGACCCGTACGCCGTCACCGCGCCGCTCCTCGACGCCGGCGGCAGGTTCGGCGTCAGCGACAACGCCTGGGCCATGCACCTCCTCGGTCTCCAGAAGGCCCTCCCGGAGACCTCGTACGTCTCCCTCACCGAGGCCCTGCCGATGCTCCGCGGCGTCAAGGACGCCCACGAACTGGCCCGGATCGCGGCCGCCGGGGCCGCCGCCGACCGGGCGTACGGCGAGATCCTGGAGGTCCGGTTCGCCGGCCGCAGGGAGACCGACGTCGCCGCCGACCTCGCCGCGCTGCTGCTGCGCTTCGGGCACTCGCAGGTCGACTTCACCGTCGTCGGCTCGGGCCCCAACGGAGCCAACCCGCACCACGAGGCCGGCGACCGGGTCATCGAGCGCGGCGACATGGTGGTCCTCGACTTCGGCGGCCTCAAGCACGGGTACGGCTCCGACACCACCCGTACCGTCCACGTCGGCGAACCCACCGACGAGGAGCGGCGCGTGCACGACCTCGTACGGGAGGCGCAGCAGGCCGGCTTCGAGGCGGTACGGCCCGGGGTCGCCTGCCAGGAGGTCGACCGGGCGGCCCGCAAGGTCATCACGGACGCCGGGTACGGCGAGTACTTCATCCACCGCACCGGCCACGGCATCGGGGTCACCACCCACGAGCCGCCGTACATGATCGAGGGCGAGGAACTCCCGATCGTGCCGGGCATGTGCTTCTCCATCGAGCCCGGCGTCTATCTGCCCGGCCGCTTCGGCGTCCGGATCGAGGACATCGTGACGGCGACGGAGGACGGTGCGGGGCGCCGCTTCAACAACACCCCGCACGAGATGGCCCTCGTGGACTGACCGTCAGCCGTCCGTCAGGACGACCGCCGACTCGCCGGGGAGCCGCAGGACCCCGTCCCCCGCCGGGGACCCGACCGGCTCCCAGGCCGCCAGGACCTGGTCGCGGCCGTTGGAGCCGAGCGGGATCACCGCCGGCTCCCTGCCCAGGTTGACCCCCACCCGCAGGACCCCGCGGCGGAAGACCAGCCAGCGGGCCTCCTCGTCGAAGGCCGCCTTCACGCCCGCCAGGTCCGGGTCCGTCAGGTCGGGCAGGGTGCGGCGCAGCGCGATCAGCTGGCGGTACCAGGCGAGCAGCCGCTTGTGCGGGTCCCGCTCGCGCTCCGTCCGGTCGAGGACCGAGCGGTCTCGGGTGGCGCGCTCCTGCGGGTCGGGAACCTCGTTCTCGTCCCAGCCGTGCTCCGCGAACTCGCGCCGCCTGCCCCGCCGTACGGCCTCCGCGAGCTCCGGGTCGGTGTGGTCGGTGAAGTACTGCCAGGGCGTGGTCGCCCCCCACTCCTCGCCCATGAAGAGCATCGGCACCGAGGGGCCGGTGAGGACGAGGGTCGCCGCGCAGGCCAGCAGGCCGGGGGAGAGGGAGGCCGAAAGGCGGTCGCCCAGGGCCCTGTTGCCGATCTGGTCGTGGGTCTGCGCGTAGCCGAGGAAGCGGTGGGCGGGGGTGCGCTCCCGGTCCACCGGACGCCCGTGACGGCGCCCCCGGAACGCCGAGTACGTGCCGTCGTGGAAGAAGACATGGGTGAGCGTCTTCGCGAGCGCGGCCATCGGGGCGCGCGCGAAGTCCGCGTAGTAGCCCTGGGACTCTCCGGTCAGGGCGGTGTGCAGGGAGTGATGGAAGTCGTCGTTCCACTGGGCGTGGATCCCCAGGCCGCCGAGCGCGCGCGGTGTGGTCGTGCGCGGGTCGGCGAGATCCGACTCGGCGATCAGGAAGTGTGGGCGGCCCTGTTCCTTGGCCAGCTCGTCGACGGCCCCGGACAGCTCCTCCAGGAAGGTCAGGGCCCGGGTGTCGGCGAGCGCGTGCACGGCGTCGAGCCGCAGCCCGTCGATCCGGTAGTCCCGCAGCCAGGCGAGCGCGCTGCCGCGGAAGTACGCCCGGACCTCGTCCGATCCGGGCGCGTCCAGGTTCACCGCGGCGCCCCACGGCGTGTGGTGGGTCTCCGTGAAGTACGGTCCGAAGAAGGGGAGATGGTTGCCGTCGGGCCCCAGGTGGTTGTGCACCACGTCCAGGACCACGCCCATGCCCAGCCCGTGCGCCGCGTCCACGAACCGCTTCAGCGCCGCGGGGCCGCCGTACGGCTCGTGCACCGCCCACGGTGCCACCCCGTCGTACCCCCAGCCCCGCACCCCGGGGAACGGGCACAGCGGCATCAGCTCCACATGGGTGACGCCGAGGCCCGCGAGCTCCCCGAGCCGCGCGGTCGCCGCGTCCAGGGTCCCCTCCGGGGTGAAGGTGCCGAGGTGCAGCTCGTACAGGACGGAGCTGCGGAGCCGCAGCCTCGGCGACTCGTTCCGCCAGACGTACGCGGAGTGGTCGACGACCGCGCTCAGCCCGTCGGGCCCGTCGGGCAGGCGGCGCGAGCGCGGGTCGGGCAGTACGTGCCCTCCGTCGAGCGAGAAGCCGTACCGGTCGCCGTCCTCGGCGGGTACGACACCCGTCCACCAGCCCTCGCGCTCCGCGTCCCGCTCCAGGGGATGCGCCGAGCCGTTCAGCTCCAGCGTCACCCGGTCACGGGCGTTCGGCGCCCACACCTCGAAGAGCACGGAAATCCCCTCGTCGACGGACCAGCCGCTCCACGACTGACTACCGCGACCATCCTGGCAGTCAGGACCCCGCCACGCCCGGTGTGTCCCACACGTAGTTGATCGCGCGCTCGAAGGTGACGTAGCCCGCGCGGGCGAACGACGCGGCCATCGGCACGTTGCCCAGGTCCGTCGCCGCCCGGATCCTGGGGACGTCGGCGGCGGCCAGGACGCGCGTGCCCTCGGTCAGGATGTCGTCGATGTAGCCGTGGCCGCGGTGCGCGGGCAGGACGCCGATGTACGCGATCGTGTGGTGGTAGTTGTTCCGCGCGGGGACGACGAAGCCGACCGGCTCGCCGGTCTCCGGCAGCTGGGCCACCTGCCACCACTCCCGCGGCGAGGAGTAGTGCGCGAACTCCTCGTCGTAGTGCAGCTCCGCGGCCTCGCGGGCCGACAGGCCGGAGGCGAGATCGGCCTGCCCGTGCGCGTCGAGCGTGCCCTCCATGACCGGGGTCATCAGCGCGACGAGGTCCTCGCGGTCCCGCACCGGGCGGAACTCCAGACGGCCCTTCGGCTCCGGTACGGGGATGCCGGGCCGCCACTCCAGGCGCAGCCGCTCGACGAGCGGTCGGGCTCCCGTGGCCACCAGCGCACCGAAGACGGACTCCAGGAGCGACCGGGTCTCCGGCATCTCACGCCAGTCCGCCGGCAGGAAGCGGCTGAACTCCGGGGGCCGCGTGCCCGCCGGGATCACGGCGGCCGTGGCGGTCTCCAGGAGGCGCAGGCCGATCTCGGCGCGCTCCTCCTCCGACAGCTCCGGGGCGAGGTCGAAGAAGTCGAGCGACTGCGGGGCGCCGCCGGCCGAGCCCGCCCACCAGGAGAGCCGGCCGAGGAGCCGGTCGCCGTCGAGGGCGACCCACATCCACGCGGGGACGCGGCGGCCGGTGGCGAGGTCGTCGGCGAGCTCGTGGTCGAGCGAGTAGGTGAGGCGGAGGAACAGGTCGAGTTCCTCGGGTCCGGCGAGCGGCCGTATGACGAGGTCGCGCGCGCCGGTGGTGCCCGGTGTGCTGGTGACGCCGGTGGTGCTGGTGGTGTTGGTGGCGCCGGTCGTGCTGGTGGCGCCGGTCGTGCTGGTCGTGCTGGTGGTGCTCGAAGAAGACGTGGTCACGTCGTGTTTCCCCCTGGGGATGCGTGCTGTGGAGACGGCAGACCGTAACAGCGATCACCGACGAGGAGGTACGGGGTTTCCCGCCCCGGAGGCCCTTCTGGACACTGCGGGCCCGACGGACCGACAATCACAGGTGTGACGACCCCTTTCGAGCTCCCGGCGAACACCCCTCGGCTGACCGACGCCGAGCGGGACCGCGCGCTGGTGCTGCTCCGTGAGGGCGCCGCTCAGGGCCGCCTCTCGCACGACACGTTCGTCTACCGGATGGAGCGCGCGCTCCAGGCCCGGCGCCCCGACGAACTCGCCCTGCTGACCGCCGACCTGAGGACCGAGGGCACCTGGACCCGCCGGGTGGTGGGCGCGGTCGAGCGGATGTCGGCGTTCACGGCCAAGCTGGGACGCGCCTGGTCCGCGGAGCGCCTGCCGAAGCTGCTGCTGCCCCTGCCGGGCCCGCACCCCCTGCGCATCGGCCGCGACCCGGTCAACGGCCTCCGCCTCAGCCACGAGACGGCCTCCCGGCTGCACGCCGAACTGTCGATGCAGAGCGGCATGTGGATCCTCCGCGACCTCGGCTCGACGAACGGCACGACGGTCAACGGCCGCCGGGTCACGGGCGCGGTCGTCGTGAGGTCGGGCGACGTGGTCGGCTTCGGCCAGATGTCGTTCCGGCTGTCGCACGGGTAGGGCCCGTCCCGCCCGGAGGTCCGGGCACCGGCACGCTTCGCCGAACCCTGTGCCGCCCACGGCGGTGTTCACCCGTTCGGCGGTATGCGGCGGGCGGTGCGGCGCGGGCGGTGATGGGCTGGGGGGACGCGCGCCAGCGATCTCCGGCCGCGGCACCCACCGCCGATCGACAGGGGGCGCGATGAGCCACGAGCAGAACCGCGAGCCGGGCCGAGGCATAGGGGGCGACCGGCCGGGGGCGTCGCCCGGGGACCCCTGGACCCGGCTGCCTCCGATGGCGCCGGCGACACCCCCGGCCGACGGCCGGGGGGCCCGGGGCGTGAGTGCCGTGGTGCCGGGTGACCTCGCGCCCCTGGCGGCCCCGGTGCGCACCGCGCCCGGCGGCGGAGGCGCACCCGGGGTCCGGGTCGTCGCGCCGAGTCCCCTCGACCCCGGTGCCTCGCGCGACCCGCACGGGATCCACCGGACCCTGCGCGAGGAGTTCCCGCTCACGTACGACCCGCTGCTGCGGGCCTGGGTGCTCAGCCGGTACGCGGACGTGGCCACCGCCCTCACCGACAGCCGTTTCACGCACGGGCACCGGCCCGGCGACCCGCCGTGCGCGCGGGCCCACGTCGACGTCGACGTGGCGGCCCTCCGCTCGGTCACCGAGCGGACGGCGTACGTCCTGGCCCGCCGGATCGCCGAGCGGCCCCAGGCGGACCTGGTCGCCGACTTCTGCCACTGGCTTCCCGCCGGAACCGTCGCCGCCGCCGTCGGCGTGCCCTACCGCGACATGATGCGGCTCGTACGCGGCCGGGCCGCCGGGGCCCTCGCCGGGGAGTGCGGCGGGCAGATCGCCGTGCGGGAGAAGGCCCTCGCCTCCTTCCTCGGCAACGTCCTCTCGGACCCGGACCAGGTCGCCGCCCTGCGCGACGCCCCCGCGGGCCTGGTGGGACGGGCCTGGGCGGAGTCGCTGCGCCGTGACCCGCCCGTGCAGATCGCCGTGCGCCGTACCGCCGCCGAGGTCCCCGTGAGCGGCGGCGTCCTCCCGGCGGGCGCGTCCGTCGCCCTGCTCGTCGGCTCGGCCGGCCGCGACCCGGAGCGGTTCCGCGAGCCCGACCGCTTCGACCCGCTCCGCGACGACCAGGGCCAGCTCACCTACGGCAGCGGCTTCTGCCCGGCCGTGATCCTGGCCGGCCTGGAGGCCGAGTACGCTCTGCGGGCCCTGTTCGCGGCGATGCCCCGGCTCCGTCTCGCCGACGGCTTCCGGCCGGTGTGGACGGGCCTCATCACCCGGGCGCCGCGGAGTCTGATCGTCCGTCCCGGGGGCTGATCGCGGAGCGGGGAAGACGCTCGTCCGCCCGCTGCTAGGGTGACGTGTGCTCGTCAAAGAGCGCCTTCATCTGTACCACTTTCAACGGGGATTCAAACGTGAAGATGCGTCATGTCCGCGCGATCGCTGTCTTCGGCATCGCGGTCGTCGCCCTGACCGGTGCCCGCGGCTCGCACGGCGGCGGCTGCGGCAGCAGCAGTTCCGGCAGTTCGAGCAGCAGCAACCACAACAGCGACAACGACAGCACCTCCGGTGGCACCTCCGGCGGCTCCCTTCCCGGCGGCTCCAGCAGCGCCGACAAGGCGATCCGCGACGTGACCATCAACGAGTGCAAGTTCGACCCGGCCACCAAGAACCTGGTCGCCCGCGTCACCGTGAAGAACGACGGCGTGCTCGACTACGACTACAGCGTCACCATGAGGTTCAAGGGCGACGCGGCCGGCACCGCGGTCCCCGCGAGCGCCACCAAGACCGCCATCAAGGTCGCGGCGGGCTCCTCCGCGAACGCCGAACTCGCCACCTCGTACCCCGGAACCGGCGACGGCTCCGAGTACACCAAGTGCGAGGTCTCGCGAGCCTCCCGCTCCTGACCCTCCGAAGCCTCCGAGGGGCCCCGGGGTTCACCC
>NZ_JBHTSA010000101.1:0-29697 GCF_042795405.1 Streptomyces sp. NPDC056480
GCTCCAGGGGCCGGGCCGCGGTCGTGTGAGCGGAGGCGGCCGTCGGGGCGGTCGCCGTACGGGCAGGGGCCCCGGGCCGTCCTCGGTGCGCGCGGTTACAGTCCAGACATGAGCAAGCCCCGGTCCCTCGTCCTGCCGTCCGGCACCCGCGCCCACCACCTCGTGACCGCGCGGGGCGACTTCGCCGTGCTCGACACCGCGCCCCGGGGCGAGCGGCTCGGGACGGTGCTGCTGCTGCCGGGGTACACCGGCAGCAAGGAGGACTTCCTGGCCCTGCTGGGTCCGCTGAGCGAGGCCGGGTACCGGGCCGTGGCGGTGGACGGGCGCGGTCAGTACCAGTCCGCCGGCCCGCGCGGCCGGGCCGGCTACCGCCGCCGGGCGCTCGCGCTCGACGCGGTGGCGCAGGCCTCGGCGCTCGGCGACGGCCCGGTCCATCTGCTCGGCCACTCGTTCGGCGGCCTGGTGGCCCGCGCGGCCGCCTCGCTCGCCCCGGCGGCCTTCCGTTCCCTCACCCTGCTCTCCTCGGGCCCCGGCCGGGTCGCCCGGCCGCAGCGCGTCCGGGTGCGGGTGCTGCGCGTCGCCCTCGCGTTCCTGCCGAAGGAGCGGGTGTGGCAGGCGATGTGCTGGCTGGACAGCCGGGGCGAGGAGCCGGACACGGACGACGCTCCGCAGCTCGCGGGCTTCCTGCGGCGGCGCTGGATGCGGACCCGGATCGCCCAACTGGCGGGGGCGGGGCGGCTGCTGCTCAGCCGTCAGGACGGTACGGCGGACCTGGCCGCGCTGCGGATGCCGCTGCACATCGCGTACGGGGCGGACGAGATGGTCTGGCCCACGGCCGCGCTCGCGGCGACGGCCGCCCGCACGGGCGCGCACCACACGGTGGTGGCGGGCGCCGGCCACTCCCCCAACGTGTCGCACCCGCAGGAGCTGACGGACCGCCTCACCGGCTTCTGGGAGCGGACGGCTGCCCCCACCGGAGTCGCCGGCACCACCCGCTGACCCCGGTCCCGTAGTGGGCAGCCGTCAGAACTGTCCCTTGAGGTGCTGCCAGAAGCCGTCGCGCAGGGCGCGCCGGAGGGCGGCGTGGCCGCGCAGGGACCGGCTGAGGAGGCGCTCCGCCTCGACGAGCAGGTCCTGGTCGACGGGCCCGGGCAGATAGGGCGCACCCGGCAGGAGTTCGGCGAGCCGGTCCCGGCCGCGTTCGCCGAGCCAGGTCGCCGCGATCTGGGCGCCGACGAACCGCACCTCCTCGCGGGACGGCGGCGGCTCGCCCTCGTTCTCGTACGTGGTGACGGGGCGGCGGGTGACGTAGGGGCGGCAGAAGTCGAGTTCGAAGGTGCGCTGGCTGTCGACCTCCCACAGGAGCGCCTCGGCCTGGTTGCGGCCCTCGGCGGCCTCGATGCCCCAGAGGTGGACGCGGGCGCCGTAGCCCTGGGCGGCCTCGACGGCCGACACGAGGTCCTCGTCGCCGCCGACGAGGGCGGCGTCGCTGATGGCGCGGTGACGGGCGAGGGACTCCAGATCGGTGCGGATCAGGGAGTCGACGCCCTTCTGCTGGTTGTTGGCGTTGAGGTTGCCGAGGCGCACCTTGACGTCGGGAAGCTCGGCGATGGCCTGCTGCTCGGGGGTGTGGATGCGGCGTCGGGCCCCGTCGTACCAGTAGACGCGGAGCAGCCGGCTGTCGGCGAAGATCGTGCGGGCCTTGTCGATGAAGGCCTCGATGAGGCCCTCGGCGTCGAGGTCGAAGGAGCGCCGGTCCTCGGTGCCCGTCACCAGCAACCCGGCCGCAGCATGGACGTAACCCGCGTCGACGAAGATGGCGTGGGTGGAGGGGGTCTTGGCCACCTCGGCCAGCATCCGCTGGAGGAGCTCGTTGGTGCGCTCCAGGCGCGCGTCGAGTGCGCGCAGGCGGGCGTCGGTCTCGGTCACCTGAGTGGTGTCTGCGTCGTTCATACGGGGCTCATTGTCCGTCGCTCCGGGCGCGGCCGCCACACCCCCCTACCCGCTGGTAGTTAGACATCCAAAAATTTTCCTTAGCGTAAGGAATGTTTGCAGGATGCATGTCGTTGGACCCGTACGTAACGCAGTTCTCCATCAGGAGGATCAACTCAGACGAAGGGAGAAGCCCGTGCGCTTCGAAATCCTGCGACTCGACGACATCGACGGCACGCCCGTCGACCGGACCGTCGTGGACGCCGCCTCCGTCAACCGGATCGTGCAGCAGGCCGCCTCGATCGGCCAGCGCATCTGGATCCGCCCCGCCGAGACCTCGGCCTCATAACAGGCAAGGTCCACACCACGCACCGCGCCCCCGCACGGACTTCGCAAGAGCGGAATCCGTACGGGGGCGCAGTGGTGTCCGGGGCCGGCGCACCGGCGGGCGCTCCGCCCGGCGCGTCAGGCGTTCTGGATCACCTGCGTGACGCCGTTGATGATCTGCTGCACCGCGATGGCGGAGAGCATCATGCCGGCGAGCCGGGTGACCAGGACGACGCCGCCGTCCTTGATGACCCGGATGATCAGCAGCGAGTACCGCATGGTCAGCCAGAGCACGACGTGCATGGCGACGATGGCGGCCCAGACGGAGACCTGCGCGGCCGCGCCGTCGGCGTTCTGGACGGCCAGGATGACCGAGACGATCGCGCCGGGCCCGGCGAGCAGCGGCATGCCGAGCGGCACCAGGGCGACGTTGACGTCCTTGGTCTGCTTGGGCTCGTCGGTCTTGCCGGTGAGCAGGTCGAGCGCGATGAGCAACAGCAGGAGGCCGCCCGCGATCATCAGCGCGGGGACGGAGACGTGCAGGTAGTCGAGGATCTGCTGGCCGAGCAGACCGAAGACGGTGATGACGCCGAAGGCCACGGTGACGGCCTGCCAGGCCATCCGGCGCTGCACCTTGGCGGCGCGGCCCGAGGTGAGGGCGAGGAAGATCGGGGTGATCCCGGGGGGATCCATGATCACGAAGAGGGTCAGGAACAGCGAGCCGAAGACGGCGACGTCGAACACGGTGGGGTGCCTTGCGGGAGAGGTCGAACGGTGGGGTGTGGCCCGGCGGGCCGGAATGCGGGATTCCGAAGGCGGGGCAGGAAGAGCGCCACCCCGCGTCACGGCACGGAGCCGTGAGGGGGCGGACCAAGGAGGAGGGAAGCCACTGGACAGGCTCGGGGACAGGCCCCACGGCCCGCACCCGGGACGGGGCAGGGCACGCGGCGCGCCGGACCTCCCGGCCGACCGGCCGGGAGACGGGTCCCGCGGAAGGGGTCCGGACCCCGTGGAGTCCGGCAGCCAGAGGCTAGGCGGCGGGTCCCCCCGCGCCGGGGACCGGGAAGGCCCCCGCGGCCCGGCGGGTGATCTCGCCGTAGATCTCGGGGTCGGTCGTGTACTCGCCGAGGCGGCAGGTCTTGCGGCTGCCGTGGTAGTCGCTGGAGCCGGTGGTCAGCAGACCCAGCTCCTTCGCGAGCCCGCGCATCCGTGCCCGCGTCGCCTCGTCGTGGTCCATGTGGTCGACCTCGATGCCGTCGAGTCCGGCCTCGGCGAGCCGGGCTATCGAGGCCTCGGGCAGCACCTGGCCGCGCTTGACGGCGAGCGGGTGCGCGAAGACGGTGACGCCGCCGGCCGCCTTGACCAGGCGGATGGCGTCGATCGGGTCGAGCTCGTGCTTCCCGACGTACGCCCGGCCGCCGTCGGCGAGCCACTCGGGCGTGAACGCCCCGGACACGTCCGGTACGACCCCGAGTTCGACGAGCGCCTCGGCGACGTGCGGTCGGCCGAGGGAGCCGTCGCCGGCGATCCGGGCGACCTGCTCCCAGGTGACGGGAACGCCGAGCTCCTGGAGCTTGCCGACCATGGCACGCGCGCGCGGGACCCGGTCGTCGCGGACGAGCTCACGCTCGGCGAGGAGCGCGGGCTCCTCGGGGTCGAAGAGGTACGCGAGCATGTGCAAACCGATGCCGTCGACCCGGCAGGACAGCTCGGCCCCGGTGACGAGGGTCAGCCCCTCGGGCAGTGCCGCGATCGCCTCGGCGTGGCCGCGGGTGGTGTCGTGGTCCGTCAGGGCGACGACGTCGAGCCCGGCGGCGGCCGCGTTGCGGACGAGCTCGGCCGGGGAGTCCGTGCCGTCGGACGCCGTGGAGTGGGTGTGCAGGTCGATGCGCACGACGCGGTACTCCAGGACTTCGGCACGGACGAGGGACGCTCCAGCATAACGGGCGAATCGAACACGCCCGTACGGAAGGAAGCGGCCCCGACGGGCCGGGCGCGCGTCAGCTCAGCAGCCTCGGCGTCAGCGCTCCGCACGGCAGGAGTTCGACCTCGGAGCCCGCGTCACGCAGGTCCGTCAGGACCAGCTCGTCGTACATCAGGAGGCCGGACTGCTCGGGCCAGACGATCGCCCACAGCCAGAGGCCGCGCGCCTCCCCCGCGAAGACCGCCCGGTCCTGCGGGGCGCCGTTGACGTGCCAGAGCGGGGTCGGGCGTCCGGCGGCGAGCACCTTCGTCTGCGGGGGCCTGTCGATGGCCATGCCCGCGCCGGGGTCGGGGCCGTCGATGCCGGCGTACCGGGCGCCGAGGCCGACGCCGAGTTCCTCGGCGACCAGGAGCAGCTCACCGATGCCGCCGAGCGGTCCGGGTCCCGAGCAGGCGACGGCGGTCGCGCGTCCGCCGCTGCGGTCGTCACCGGCGTACGCGACTCCGGTGAAGAGCCAGCCGACGGGCAGGGGCCACGGCATCCAGACCGGCACGTGGGACCGGTGCACCACGACGCCGAGGGCCTCGACACTGGGCGGGATCACGGGCTGGAGCGGGTGCACCGCGCCGTGCACGTCGCACTGCCAGGAGTCGGCGAACAGCCCGGGCGCCCTGACCCGGCCACCACACTTCGGACAACTGGGTTCGCCCCTCATAGGGCTCAACGGTCCTACCACCGGGGCCCCGCGTCAAGGACGGTCCACCGACGATCACCCGTCCGGCCCGTGGTGTTCACCCCCTGCCATCCCCGGATATAGATGTAACTTGCAGTTATTAGTTCCTCTAACTTATTCTGTGTATATCGCACCCATCTCGACGCGGAGGAGCGGCACCCATGGAGAGAGCAGAAGAGAACGCCGGCGGAGGCAGCATCCTGCGTCAGCCACCGGCCGTCTGGGCCACCGCCGGCGCGTCCGTCGTCGCCTTCATGGGCATCGGCCTCGTCGACCCGATCCTGCCGTCGATCGCCCACGGCCTGGACGCGACACCGAGCCAGGTGTCGCTGCTCTTCACCTCGTACTTCCTCATCACCGCCGTCGCGATGCTGGTGACCGGCTTCGTCTCCAGCCGCATCGGGGGACGCCGGACCCTGCTCGCCGGACTCGCGCTGGTCGTCGTCTTCGCGGCCCTCGCCGGCACCTCGGACTCCGTCGGCGAGCTCGTCGGCTTCCGGGCCGGCTGGGGACTCGGCAACGCGCTCTTCGTCTCGACCTCGCTCGCCGTGATCGTCGGCGCCGCGGCCGGCGGCAGCGCGGCCGCGATCCTGCTCTACGAGTCGGCACTCGGCCTCGGCATGGCCTGCGGGCCGCTGCTCGGCGCCCTGCTCGGCGATGCCAGCTGGCGCTACCCCTTCTTCGGCACGGCCGCGCTCATGGCGATCGGCTTCCTGTGCATCGCGGTCTTCCTCAAGGAACAGCCGAAGCCGGCCCGCAGGACCTCGCTGCTCGACCCGATCCGCGCGCTGGGCCACGGCGGACTCGCCTCGGCCGCGGCGGCCGCCTTCTTCTACAACTACGCCTTCTTCACGGTGCTCGCCTTCACCCCGTTCGTACTGAACATGACGCCGTACAAGTCCGGCGCGGTGTTCTTCGCCTGGGGTGTGCTGCTCGCCGTCTTCTCGGTCCTGGTCGCACCCCGGCTCCAGCGGCGCTTCGGCTCGCTCACCGTGCTCGTCGGCTCCCTGCTGCTGCTCGCGGTCGACGTGGTGGTGCTCGGATACGGCGACCACACGACCGCGATCGTCTGCACGGTCCTGTCGGGTGCGTTCATCGGCGTCAACAACACCGTCTTCACCGAGCTCGCCCTCGGCGTCTCGGACGCCCCGCGCCCGGTGGCCAGCGCGGGCTACAACTTCGTCCGCTGGTTCGCCGCGGCCGCCGCCCCGTACTTCGCCCCGAAGATCGAGGAGTGGAGCGACGTCCACATGCCGTTCGTGGTGGCGGGCGTGGCCGCGGTGCTCGGCGCCGTGGTCGTCCGGGTCCGCCGCGACGCCCTCAGCGGCAAGGCCCGGGAACTGGCCACGAAGCACGCCACGGAGGACGGCGTCGGGGTCTTCGCCGGCTGACGCACCGCGGACCGGCCGCCGGGCGGGGCCGACCCGCCGCGGCCGGTTTGCGCTGCGGGCCTCGGGCAAGACGGAGCCCATGAGAGGCATCGACTCCGTCATAAGAACCGTGGCCCACGTCCTCGTGGGCATCCTGGTCGTCTGGATCGCCCTGGACCTGCTCGACGCCAACCCCGCGAACACCGTCGTCGGCTGGTTCCACAGCGCCGCCGACTGGCTCGCGGGCTGGTCGATCGGGCTCTTCGACGTCTCCCACCACACCGCTCAGGTGCTGCTCGACTACGGCATCCCCGCGGTGGTCTACGCGGCGATCGCCCATCTCGTCGCCCGCAGGACCGCCGCCCGGACCTGAACCGGAGAGCCCTGCGAAATCCGGAGAGGCCCGGCGAGAGCGGGAGAGCCCGGCGGAAGCCGGAGAGGCCCGGCGAACGGAACGCCCTCCGGCATCCGCCGCCCCGACCGCCCCGCCCGCCCCGACGGGCCCGGCGTTCCGTCAGTCAGTCAGTCAGTCAGTCAGTCAGTCAGTCCAGATTCACGGACCTGCGCAGTGGATCGCGCAGGTCCGTGCCCTGTGCCAGCCAGCGCTCCTCCAGGGCCTGCGCCCCGTGGACCCGCTTCCACGCCGCTTCGTTCGAGGTCATCGGGAGCAGCGGCAGGAACCGCACCGGGTCCATCGGCCCGTCCGTCGCCCGGCCACCGCCCCCCAAGGAGTCGCCTCGCGACATCGCCTCATTCAGATCCAGGTCCTCGACCAGCCCCCCGGACTCCGCGACCAGGACCGAGCTGAAGGCGGCGCCCGGCCAGAGCGGGTCGCCGACGTCGAGCGAGGCGCCCGGGGCCACGACGACGCCCTCGACCTGCGGGGTCGCGGCGAGGACCGCGAGCGGACGCAGCACCTTGTCGGTGTCGGCGAGGCCGGCCCGCACCGTCAGGACGAGCTCGGCGCGCGGCCCCTTGACCGGGTCGGCGAGCGCGGCGGTCGGGTCGGCCATCGGCTGTGCGGACATGCCGAGGGTCGCGTACCGCACGAGATCGCCGTCGACGAAGCGGAGCACCTCGATCCGGTCCGTGCCGAGGAACGTCACCGCGGCCCGCGCGTCCGGTTCTCCGAGTGCCGTCTTCAACCGGGCCTCGACCAGAGCAAGAACTTCTCCCATGTCCTGAGCATAAAGCGCGTATGGAACGGGCAAAGGAAGGGATTGACCCTCAGTCGGCTGATAGTCTTGGCCGCTGGTCGGGAGTCCCGAACTCCCGACTACTCGTCACACGTCATCCCTCACGAGGGACCGGCCGGAGGAGGTGGGGCTGCGATGGACCGAAGTCGATCGGGCAGTACCAGCCGCTCTTCCGCCCCGCACCCGAGCCCGGTGCGTACGTACTTCCGGTGATTCCCGGCCCGTATCCGTACGGCCCCGCCTCTCCGGCATCTCGCACGACGGAAGAGCATCTCGCCTTTGCCTGTCTGTAGCGAACGCCGTCACCGCGACCTCTCGGTGCCGCCCGCTTTGTGGACGACGTAGCTCCACGTCCCCATTCCGGGCTGTTCCACGCTCGCCGACGGCTTCTCCGTGAAGGAGCATGCCCATGTCGATGATCCGTGACCTGCGCGCCGCCGTCCGTCCGAGCCTGCGGCACCCCCTGCGCAAGACCCCCACCACCTACACCTCGTACGACCCCACCCGTGACCACACGGCCTCCAGCGCCGTGGTCGACTGCGCCGTCTACCGCGACGGACGCCGCGTCGACGACCGCGAGTGCCTCACCCCGCGCGGCGCCATGAGCCGCGTACGGGAGAACGGCGGCTTCGCCTGGATCGGCCTGCACGAGCCGACCGAGGCCGAATTCGCCGGTATCGCCGCCGAGTTCGGACTGCACCCGCTCGCCGTCGAGGACGCCGTCCACGCCCACCAGCGGCCCAAGCTGGAGCGGTACGACGACACCCTCTTCACCGTCTTCAAGACGATCCACTACGTCGAGCACGCCGAACTCACCGCGACCAGCGAGGTCGTCGAGACCGGCGAGGTCATGTGCTTCACCGGCCCCGACTTCGTCATCACCGTCCGGCACGGCGGCCAGGGCTCCCTGCGCAACCTCCGGCACCGCCTCCAGGGCGAGCCCGAGCTGCTCGCCAAAGGGCCCTCGGCGGTGCTGCACGCCCTCTCCGACCACGTCGTCGACGGCTACATCGCGGTCGCCGACGCCGTCGAACTCGACATCGACCAGCTGGAGATCGACGTCTTCTCGCCGGCCGCGAAGGGCTCGACGCGCGGCACGGACACCGGCCGGATCTACCAGCTGAAGCGTGAGGTACTGGAGTTCAAGCGGGCCGTCACGCCGCTGCTGCGCCCGATGCAGCTGCTCTCCGAGCGGCCGATGCGGCTGGTCGACCCCGACATCCAGAAGTACTTCCGGGACGTCGCCGACCACCTCGCACGCGTCCAGGAGCAGGTCGTCGGCTTCGACGAACTGCTCAACTCGATCCTCCAGGCCAACCTGGCGCAGGCGACCGTCGCGCAGAACGAGGACATGCGCAAGATCACCTCGTGGGCGGCGATCGTCGCCGTCCCCACGGCGGTCTGCGGCGTGTACGGCATGAACTTCGACCACATGCCCGAGCTGCACTGGAAGTACGGCTATCCGATGGTGCTGACCGGCATCGTCGCGATCTGCTTCACCATCCACCGCACGCTGAAGCGCAACGGCTGGCTGTGACGGCCGGCCGCTAGGCTTCGGAGCATGACTGAAGAGCTGCTCGGGTCCGCCCTCGTCGAGGAGGCCACCAAGAAGTCCGGCCTGGTGTGGGTCCGCGGCACCGGCTCGGCCCGCGCGCTCTGGCACGTCTGGTTCGACGGCGCCGCGTTCGTCGTCGGCGACGGCCCCGGCGAGCAGCCGCTGCCGGGCCTGGTGGACGGCGGGACGGCCGAGGTCACGGTCCGCAGCAAGGACAAGGGCGGTCGCCTCGTCGCCTGGACGGCCGCCGTGCGCGAGATCGCGCACGGCACCGAGGAGTGGGACGCGGCGGTCGCCGAGCTGAAGGGCAAGCGGCTCAACGCACCCGACGGCGAGGCCATGACGGGCCGCTGGGGGCGCGAGTGCCGGGTCCTGCGGCTCGACCCCCGGTCCTCGACCACGGAGCTGCCGGACGGCTCCCTGGCGGCCGTACCGCTGCCCTCTGCGGCCACGACCCGCGACCCGGTGCCGTCCGGTCTCCCGAAGCTGCTGCTCAAGCGCCGCAAGCGACGCTGAACCCGCGCTGCTCAGGTCTTGGGCAGCTGCTTGCCGTAGTCGAGGATCTCTTCCTTCGACGGCTCCGTGAGCGGGAAGTCCTTGTTCCACTCGGAGAGGACCACCAGACCCGCTCCCCCGCCCCGCGCGAACTGCAGCGGGTACGGGTCGCCCTGGAGCGCCACGTCGAGAGTGCCGCCCTCGCCGTCCGCGCCGCCCTTGACCTTGACCGTGCGGATCCCGCCGATCTGGTCCCGGTCGCCCTTGACCTTCTCCCCGTGCAGCCCGGTCAGCCCGGTCAGCAGCAGGTCCATGTCGGTGAAGCCGCGCAGCTGCTTGTACGCGGGGTCGCCCTGCGGCACCTTCACGTACTTGTCGTCGAGCTTGTCGGCGGCCTCGGCGTCCGCCTCCGTCGGCTTGTCGCCGTCCTGGGTCTCGTGGGACCAGAAGTCCGCGTCCGCCTTCAGATAGAGCGCCTCGCCGACCCGCAGCAGCTCGAAGGTGCTGTTCTTCGTCGTCACCGAGCCGGTGGCGCCGTCCTGCTTGAGGCGCATGTTCAGTTTGAAGGTGTCGCCCTTGCTGACCAGCGTGCCGGAGAGCCGTACCGCCTTCGCGGTGTCCGCGGCGGTCCGCGCCTTGCCCTCGATCTCGGCCGCGGAGAGTCTCCCGACCCCGTTGGTCCCCTCGTCCGGATCGGCGGCGCAGGCCGTGAGCGCGACGGTCAGGCCGGCGCAGAGCGCGAGCGGCACGACGGCCCGGTGGATACGCGACGACGCGGCACGAACGGCCATCAGCGCTGCCTCTCATGTCGTGGGGGGACACGGACCGCGGCCCGTACGGGGGGGGACCCGGGCGGCGGTCTTCTGTTCTGGGGGTTCTGCCGGGCGGGAGGGCCGGCGTGCCGGTGGGGACGGCAGACCGCAGCGTACCCGGGCCGGGTGACGCGCCCGGCAGCAGCCGTACGGAGGCACTGCCGGGGCGGGGCGGAACGGCACGGGCTAGCCTGAACCCGGCAAAGCTCGGCAAAGACTCGAATCGTGCGGCACCGAGGAGGCGCGTGGCATGGCGGCAGGCGCCCCCCGGATCTTCGTCTCCCACCTCGCCGGAGTCCCCGTCTTCGACCCCGTCGGCGACCAGGTCGGCCGGGTCAGCGACCTGGTGGCCATGCTGCGGGTCGGCCGCAGGCCGCCGCGGCTGCTCGGCATGGTCGTGGAGGTCCTCAGCCGCCGCCGGGTGTTCGTGCCGATGACCCGGATCACCGGCGTGGAGTCCGGCCAGGTCATCACGACCGGTGTCGTCAACATGCGCCGCTTCGAGGCGCGCCCCACCGAGCGCCTCGTCCTCGGCGAACTCCTCGACCGGCGCGTCCGCCTCGTGGGGCCCGGCGGTCAGGAGGGCGAGGAGGTCACCGTCCTCGACGTCGCCATCCAGCAGCTGCCCGCCCGCCGCGACTGGGAGATCGACAAGGTCTTCGTCCGCAAGGGGAAGGGCGGGGTGCTGAGCCGCAAGGGCGAGACGCTGACCGTCGAGTGGTCGGGCGTCACCGGATTCTCCCTGGAGGAGCACGGGCAGGGCGCCGAGAGCCTGGTCGCCACCTTCGAGAAGCTGCGCCCCGCCGACCTCGCCAACGCGCTGCACCACCTCCCGTCCAAGCGGCGCGTCGAGGTCGCCGCGGCACTCGACGACGACCGGCTCGCCGACGTCCTCGAAGAGCTGCCGGAGGACGACCAGATCGAGATCCTCGGCAAGCTGAAGGAGGAGCGCGCGGCCGACGTCCTGGAGGCGATGGACCCGGACGACGCGGCCGACCTGCTGTCCGAGCTGCCGGAGGAGGACAAGGAGCGGCTGCTGACGCTGATGCAGCCGGACGACGCGGCCGACGTACGCCGGCTCCTGGCCTACGAGGAGCGCACGGCGGGCGGTCTGATGACGACCGAGCCGATCGTGCTGCGGCCGGACGCCACGGTCGCGGACGCGCTGGCCCGGGTCCGCCAGCAGGACCTGTCACCGGCGCTGGCGGCGCAGGTGTACGTGTGCCGGCCGCCCGACGAGACGCCGACGGGGAAGTACCTGGGCACGGTGCACTTCCAGCGGCTCCTGCGCGATCCGCCGTTCACGCTGGTCAGCTCGCTCGTGGACAGTGACCTGCCGCCGCTCGGCCCGGACACCCCGCTGCCGGCCGTGACCAGCTACCTCGCCGCGTACAACATGGTCGCGGCACCCGTCGTGGACGAGAGCGGGTCGCTGCTCGGCGCGGTCACCGTCGACGACGTGCTCGACCATCTGCTGCCGGAGGACTGGCGCGAGACCGAGTTCCACGAGGAGGGGGCCGGGCATGGCGGCTGAGCGCACGCAGGACCGCGAGCGGGACCGTGACCGGGAACGCGACCGGCCGGGGCCCCGCATCCGGCTCGACCTGCCGCGCGAGCGGCGGGCCAAGCTCCTGCCGGAGTACGACCCCGAGGCGTTCGGGCGGCTCTCGGAGCGGATCGCCCGCTTCCTGGGGACCGGACGGTTCCTCGTCTGGATGACCCTGACGATCATCGTCTGGGTCGTCTGGAACATCTTCGCGCCGGGCCCGCTCAAGTTCGACGAGTACCCCTTCATCTTCCTGACGCTCGCGCTGTCCCTCCAGGCCTCGTACGCGGCCCCGCTGATCCTGCTGGCACAGAACCGGCAGGACGACCGGGACCGGGTCAACCTCGAACAGGACCGGAAGCAGAACGAGCGGTCGATCGCGGACACCGAGTACCTCACCCGGGAGATCGCGGCGCTGCGCATGGGCCTCGGCGAGGTGGCCACCCGCGACTGGATCCGCTCGGAGCTCCAGGACCTGATCAAGGAGCTGGAGGAGCGCCGGGATCTATTCCCGACCACCGACACCCGGCGAAGTGACGTACCCGACCGTTGACAGGCCTTTCATGGGCCGGTGGTCGGCGCCGTACCATCGTCGGTATGGCTATGGAAGACGCGGTGCTCGAAGCACTGGCGACGGTGAACGACCCCGAGATCAACAAACCGATCACTGAGCTCGGCATGGTCAAGTCGGTGGACATCGAACCGGACGGCAAGGTCGCCGTCACGGTCTACCTGACCGTCTCCGGCTGCCCGATGCGCGAGACCATCACCCAGCGGGTGACCGAGGCGGTCTCCGGCGTCGAGGGCGTCACCGGCGTCGACGTCTCGCTGGACGTGATGAGCGACGAGCAGCGCAAGGAGCTCGCGGCGGCACTGCGCGGCACGACGGCCGAGCGCGAGGTGCCGTTCGCGAAGCCGGGCTCGCTGACCCGGGTGTACGCGGTCGCCTCCGGCAAGGGCGGCGTCGGCAAGTCGTCCGTCACCGTGAACCTGGCCGCGGCGATGGCCGCCGACGGGCTGAAGGTCGGCGTCGTCGACGCCGACATCTACGGCCACAGCGTGCCGCGGATGCTGGGCGCGGACGGCCGTCCGACCCAGGTCGAGAACATGATCATGCCGCCGTCGGCGAACGGCGTGAAGGTCATCTCCATCGGCATGTTCACCCCGGGCAACGCGCCGGTGGTGTGGCGCGGCCCGATGCTGCACCGCGCGCTCCAGCAGTTCCTCGCGGACGTGTACTGGGGCGACCTGGACGTCCTCCTGCTCGACCTGCCCCCGGGCACCGGCGACATCGCGATCTCGGTCGCGCAGCTCGTGCCGAACGCGGAGATCCTGGTCGTCACCACCCCGCAGCAGGCGGCGGCCGAGGTCGCCGAGCGGGCCGGCTCCATCGCCGTCCAGACCCACCAGAAGATCGTCGGTGTCGTCGAGAACATGGCGGGCCTGCCGTGCCCGCACTGCGACGAGATGGTCGACGTGTTCGGCACGGGCGGCGGCCAGCGGGTCGCCGACGGTCTGACGCAGACCACGGGTGCGACGGTCCCGGTCCTCGGCTCGATCCCGATCGACGTACGGCTCCGCGAGGGCGGCGACGAGGGCAGGCCGGTCGTCCTCTCCGACCCGGACTCCCCGGCCGGCGCGGCCCTCCGCGCGATCGCCGGCAAGCTCGGCGGCCGCCAGCGCGGCCTCTCGGGCATGAGCCTGGGCATCACGCCGCGCAACAAGTTCTGAGGTCATGACGAAGGGCGCCCCCCTCGGGGGGCGCCCTTCGTCATGCCGTCAGGCGTACGCGTCGAGATCCTTGATCTGGGCGAACCCCAGACCGTACGCGCTCATCCCCCGCCCGTACGCCCCGATGTGCACCCCGGCGGCGGACCCGGCGAGGACCCATCCGAACTCCGACTCGCGGTAGTGGAACGGCACCGGCACCCCGTCCACCGGCAGCGACAGCGTCGACCACTCCGCCCCGTCGAGGTCGTCGGCCAGCTCGAACGCCGTCTCGGTCTGCTGGTCCAGCCAGTTGTCCCGCGTCGCGTGGTCCAGCGAGGGGGGCCAGGTGTGGACGAGCAGCCCCGAGCCGGCCAGCCAGGCCGCCGAGGACACGGTGGTGGCGTCGAGGACGCCCGTGCCGTCACCGGTCCGCCGGACCGGGCTCGCGGCCACCGTCACGACGACCGCGAACCGCTCCTTCTCCGCGCCGCTCGCGTCCGTCTTTATCGACGGCGTCTCACCGTGCCCGGTCGACCCGTGCTGCACACTGCCGTCCGCCGCCGTGCCCACCTGCATCAGCCAGCGCGGCCCGGTGAACGCCTCGTCCAGGCCGTACCAGGCGAAGGGTGCGCGCAGATAGCCCTCGGCGGTCCGCCGGGCCAGGGGTACGCCCTCCACCCGACTCGTGGTCTCCATCTCGGCCGCCTCCTCGTTCCGTCAACAGAGGGAGGATAGCCACCGGGACGCGTCGGGTCGGTGACAGCCCGTCGTCAGGTCGCGTCGGAGTCGTACGGAGGACGCTCTCCGGTGTCCGGCTTGTCCTGCTTCTTCAGCAGGTCCGGGGTGCCGTTGGCGGCGGTGACGGCGCCGGAGGAACCACCGGCCGACGGGGAGCCGTTGACGGCCGTGGTCTGCGGCTCACGGCCGTGGACCGCGTCGGCGACGTCGTTCATCTCCTTCTTGAGGTCGAAGCTGCCCCGCAGCTCCTTGAGCTCCCGGAGGTCCTCGTTCTGCTCCATCTGCTTGCGGAGGAACGTCTTCGGGTTGAGGTCCTCGAACTCGAAGTCCTTGAACTCCGGCCCCAGCTCGCTGCGGATGTCCTCCTTCGCGCCGTCCGAGAACTCACGGACCTTCCTGATGAAGCGCGAGACGTCCTGGATGACCTTCGGGAGCTTGTCCGGCCCGAAGACGAGCACGGCGAGGACGACGAGCGTCACCAGCTCGAGTGCGCCTATGTCGCTGAACACCTAGTAGCTCCTTCATGCCGGTCAAGGGCCCGGTCCAAGGTACCCGCCGAAACTGCCGGACGGGTACCTCCCGGTGTCGGCCACATGGCGCTCAGGTGCCCTGGGACGAGCCGAGCGTCAAGGTCTTTGTCAGCTCTTTGCCGTCCCGGGTCAGGGTGAGTTCCAGCCGGTCGCCGGGGCGGTGGGCGCGGATCTTCACGATCAGCTCCTCGCCGTTGTGCACCCGCTGGCCGTCGACCTTGGTGATGACGTCGCCGGGGCGGAGCCCCGCCGTCGCCGCCGGGCCGCCGGGCGTGACGGAGGCGGAGCCGTCCTTGCCCTTCTCGCCGACCCGGGCGCCGTCGCCGCTGAACTGCATGTCGAGGCTCACACCGATGACGGGGTGGCTGGCCTTGCCGGTGTTGATGAGCTCCTCGGCGACGCGCTTGCCCTGGTTGATCGGTATGGCGAAGCCGAGGCCGATGGAGCCGGGCTGGGAGGCGCTGCCGCCCTCTCCCTCGCCCGAGCCGCCGCCGGCCGCGCGGATGGCGCTGTTGATGCCGATGACCCGGCCCTTGGAGTCGAGGAGCGGGCCGCCCGAGTTGCCGGGGTTGATGGGGGCGTCGGTCTGGAGGGCGTCGACGTAGCTGATGTCGCTGCCGTCGCCCTTCTCGCCGCCCGCGGTGATCGGGCGCTCCTTGGCGCTGATGATGCCGGAGGTGACCGTGTTGGAGAGGTCGAAGGGGGCGCCGATGGCGACGACGGGGTCGCCGACGCGGACGTTGTCGGAGTTGCCGAGCGGCAGCGGCTTGAGGCCGGAGACGCCGGTGACCTGGACGACGGCGAGGTCGTAGCCGGTGTCCTTGCCGACGACCTTGGCGCGGGCGGTCTCGCCGCTGGAGAAGGTCACCGAGATGTCGCGTGAGGACTGGGCCCCGTCCACGACGTGGTTGTTGGTGAGGATGTGGCCCTTGGTGTCGAGGACGAAGCCGGTGCCGGTGCCGGACGAACCGCCGCCCTTGACGTGCAGGGTGACGACGCCGGGCAGGGCGCTGGCCGCGATCCCGGCCACGCTGTCCGGGGCCCGGTCGGTGTCGCCGCTGTCCGCCTGCGGCAGCTCGACGGTGGTGATCCCGCCGTTCCGCTCGACGTACGCGCCGATGCCGCCGCCGATCACTCCGGTGACGAGGGCGAAGACGAGCGCACCGGCGACGGCGAGCCCCTTGCGGGACTTCCTCGCGGGCAGGGGCGGGAGCCCGGCCCCGCCGGCCCCCCAGGGGTCGTACTGCACCCAGGGCGCACCGCCCTGCGGCGGCACGGCGCCACCCTGCGCGTGCAGCGGGGGGAGGGAGTGCGGCTGGGGGTGCGGGGAGTGGGGCTGGGGCTGGGACTGCGGCGGTACGGGGGGTACGTGGGCCTGCTGCGGCGGTACGGGCGCCGGGGGGCGCTGTACGGGCGGCGCGGGCGCCCAGGGGCCGGGCTCGCCGTAGGGCGGCGTCCGGTACTCGTCGGGCGCGTGCAGGGGCGTCGGCGCGGTCGTGGCGGGCGCCGGGGCGGCCGGGGTCTGGGGCGCGTCGGCCGCGGAGGCGTCGGCCGTCGGGAGGGTCTCGGTCGCCTGAGCCCCGGTCGGCCGGGCCTCGGTCACCGGGAGGGTCTCGGTGGGGGCCGCGTCCGCCGGGACCGCGTCCGCCGGGGCGGGGGCCTCGCTCTTGGTCAGCAGCACGGCGGGAGCCTCGTCGGAAGCAGGCGCGTCGGCGGCCACGGGCGCGTCGACGGGAGCAGGCGCGTCGGCAGGAGCGGGCACGGGCGCGTCGGCGGGTGCGGCCACGGGCAGCGCCGTGGTGTCCCCCGCTTCGGCCGTAGCGGCCACATCCGTCACGTCGGCCGCGACGGAACCGCCGGCCGGCGCCTCGGGCGCTCCGGTCGACGGCTGCGGCGCGGGCAGCGGAAAGTCGCCGTCGGCGTCATGCGCGGCGACGGCGGTGACGCCCTCCGTGAGGTCGTCGGCCGGAGGCGGCGAGGTTATCCGTGCCGCCTCCGGTGCGCTCGACGGCCGGCTCCACCAGTTCGGCTTCCCGTTGTTCATGCTCTCCCCGCAGCCCGCTGACCCGTCCGCGCCCCCTTGGGCGGGCGCCCCTGTCCCTGGATTCAACCAGGTCGCGGGTCAGCGGTGGGAGCCGAGCGGTGCGGTGGTCGGGCTGGGCGCCGGACTGGGTCCGGGCCCGAAGGCCAGTCGGAGCGCCGGCCCCGTCGGCCGTATGAACGGCGAGAGGGCCAGGAACGACTGCGTGGCCGGGTCCCGGAGCCGTACCGCCACCAGCGGCATGGCCGGGGAGCGCACCGCGTCCGGCGGGACGGCGCCCGCCGGGACCGTGCCCGGACCGACATGCGACACCGGCCCGTGCGGCAGGCCCGACCCGTGCGGCAGCGCCGCCAGGGTCCCGGGGGTCAAGGGAGCCCCCGACGCCACCTGCGCGCCGTCGAGGGACTGGGCGCCGCGCTCTCCGGAGCGCGTACCCCGGGATACGGCCGTGCCGCCGCCGGGGCCGGTGGCGGTGGCACGCAGCGGCGTGACCGCCGTGCCGGCGCCCTGGCCGCCGCGCCCGCTCGCGTTCACCGAGGCCTCCAGCGGCAGGGTGCCGCCGAGGGCGATGGCCGCGAACGAGACGGCGCTGGCCGCCGCGAAGGCGAAGCGCCGGCCGCGCCAGGACGTCCCGCGGTCGCCGACCTCATGGATACGGAAGCCGGTCTGGGGCGCGGAGTGTCCGGGGTGCGGGGTGACGACGGCGGCCGTGGCGAAGCCGTCGGACCGCACGCCGCCCGCGCCGAGGAGCTCTTCGAGGGGGCCTCTCGGTCCGCCGGGGCCTCCCGGCTCACCGGGGCCCCCGGGTAGCCCCTGCAGCCGGGCGAGGAATCCCTCCGAGGGCGGTGGAGGAGCCGCCGAGGCGAAGACGCTCTTGAGGGTGCGCTGCGCGTCGGCCTCCGCCTTGCAGCGGGCGCAGGTCGCGAGGTGGGCGAGGACCCGCTCGCGGGCGTCATGGCCGAGTTCGCCGTCGACGAGCGCGGCCAGCCGGTCCCCGAGGTGGTGCTCCGCGGGGGTCGGTGACGAGGGACGTGTGCCGCTCACGCTGTCCCTGCCTCCCATCCGACGGAGGCCAGGGCACGCTCCGCCCGTGCCTCGGGCGAACGGTGCTTGAGGGCCTTGCGCAGGTGGGAGCGCCCGCGGTGGATGCGGCTGCGGACGGTGCCGAGCTTCACGCCGAGGGTCGCGGCGATCTCCTCGTACGACAGTCCTTCGATGTCGCAGAGGACGACCGCGGCACGGAACTCCGGCGCGAGGGTGTCGAGGGCCTGCTGCACGTCGGCGTCGAAGTGGGTGTCGTTGAACACCTGCTGCGGCGAGGGCTCACGGCTGGGCAGCCGCTCGGCGGCGTCGTCGGCGAGCGCGTCGAAACGGATGCGCTGCTTGCGGCGGACCATGTCGAGGAAGAGGTTGGTGGTGATGCGGTGGAGCCAGCCCTCGAAGGTGCCCGGCGTGTACGTCGACAGCGAGCGGAAGACGCGGACGAAGACCTCCTGGGTCAGGTCCTCGGCGTCGTGCTGGTTGCCGGTCAGCCGGTATGCGAGGCGGTATACCCGGCCGCTGTGCGTGCTGACGATCTCCTCCCAGGTGGGCGGAGTCCACGCCTGCGATTCCGCATCCGATGCGAAGGTCGCGGTGGTGGGAGCGGAGTCGGCGGTGCGGATTCGGTCAGCGGTGTCGGTCACGGATTTCGGCTCACCCGCCGACCTGAGAAGACGCCGAAGCACTCCTCCCCGATCCACAGGCGCAGCCGCACCTCCCCTGTCGGCTCTGGTGGTGTCCAGTGGAGCCCCTACCATAGCCACCTCGCCCGTTAGCTCCGGATAAGAATCTTTACGCGAATTTGGAACCGGCTCCCCCGGCTTCCTCCTGCCGCGTCCTTCCCCTGGTGAACGCCCGGTCCCATCTGCGGGTTCCCGCTGACAGCGGATACAGTCACCGTTGCGTCAACTACGGGGACAGGAGAGGGCCATTACCGCCAACCGGCAGACGAGCTGGTCGTTCGCCGACGCCTTTGTCGCCGAGGACGAAGCTCTGCGCTGGGCCCGTGAGCGGGCCCGGGAGGCAGGGCTGCCCTCGGTGTCGCCGGGCACCGGTGGGGCGCTGCGCCTGCTCGCGGCCACGGCGGACGCGAAGGCGGTGGCGGAGATCGGCACGGGCACCGGCGTGTCGGGCATCTATCTGCTGCTCGGGATGCGGCCGGACGGCGTCCTGACGACGGTGGACCTCCAGCCGGAGCGGCAGCAGCTCGCCAAGACGGCGTTCCGTGCGGCGGGCTTCGCCGGCAACCGGGCGCGGTTCATCCCCGGCCGGGCCCTGGACGTCCTGCCGCGGCTCGCGGACGGCGGCTACGACCTCGTGTTCTGCGACGGCGACCGGCTCGAGTACCTGGACTACCTCGCTGAATCGTTGCGCCTGCTGCGACCTGGCGGGCTCGTCTGCTTCGAGGGCGTCTTCGCGGACGGCCGCACGGTCGACTCGGGGGCCCAGCCGGCCGAGGTCCAGCGGGTCCGCGAGCTGTTGCGCACGGTGCGGGAGAGCCAGGAGCTCATCCCCTCCCTGCTGCCGGTGGGCGACGGCCTGCTGTGCGCGGTCCGCCGCGGCTGAGAAGCCCGGCCCCGCCCCTCCTCCGTCCCCGACGCGACGGGCTTCCGCACCCTCCCCCGGGCTCGACCCCGTCCCGGCCCCGGCTCCGACCGGCCCCGGCTCCGACCGGCCCCGGCTCCGACCACCGACTCCGGCCCGACCCCGACTCGGGCCCGACTCGGGCCCGATCCCGGCTCCGACCCCGGACACAACACTGCCCCGGCACGGGCGGACCGTGCCGGGGCAGTGTTCAGGATGCGAGGGAAGGTCAGCCGACGACCTTCTTCAGGGCGTCGCCCAGCGCCTCGGCCTCGTCGGGAGTCAGCTCGACGACAAGCCGACCGCCGCCTTCGAGCGGAACGCGCATGACGATGCCCCGCCCCTCCTTGGTCACCTCGAGCGGGCCGTCACCCGTCCGCGGCTTCATGGCCGCCATGCTTGTTCCCCTTCCTGAAACCAGCTCATTGTCAGCCGGGCAGCTCCATGACCTGGAGCACGCGTCACCGGCTTCGAACACATTGCTTCCAGGTCATTATCCCGCATGGCAGGACCCGATGACCAACATCGAATGGCATCGCTTGCGCAACGCGCTCTCTCAAAACCCCACATTTCGGCGATCGGCCTGCGATACTTCGCCGCTCGGCGTCCGGCCGGGCCCTTCAAATCTTTGACGCAGCTCACATGGGCGGGGCGAGTGATGTCCGCCATGCTGTGCAGGTCAACCACGCAAAGAGGCGAAGGGAACCCCATGGCCGACACGGTGCTGTACGAGGTGAGCGACGGGCTCGCCACCATCACGCTCAACCGCCCCGAGGCCATGAACGCGATGAACGTGGCCGCGAAAGTCGCCCTCCGCGAAGCGGCCGAGACGGCCTCGGCGGACCCCGCCGTACGGGCGGTGCTGCTCACCGCGGCGGGCGAGCGGGCGTTCTGCGTCGGGCAGGACCTGAAGGAACACGTGGGTCTGCTCATGGCCGACCACGAGCACGGCACCCAGGAGACCATGAACACGGTCCGGGACCACTACAACCCGATCACCAGGGCGCTCGCGGGCATGCGGAAGCCCGTCGTGGCCGGCGTGAACGGCGTCGCGGCGGGCGCCGGCTTCGGCTTCGCGCTCGCCGCGGACTACCGGGTGGTCGCGGACACCGCGTCGTTCAACACCTCCTTCGCCGGGGTCGCGTTGACCGCCGACTCGGGCATGTCCTGGACGCTGCCCCGGGTGATCGGCCCCAGCCGCGCCGCCGACCTGCTGCTCTTCCCGCGCTCGATCACCGCCCAGGAGGCGTACGAGCTGGGCATCGCGAACCGCGTGGTCCCCGCCGCCGACCTCGCCGCCGAGGCCGAGAAGGTGGCCCGCAAGCTGGCGGAGGGCCCGACGGTGGCGTACGCGGCCCTGAAGGAGTCCCTCGCCTACGGCGCCGACCACTCCCTGTCCGAGGCCCTGGACAAGGAGGAGGAACTGCAGAACCGCGCGGGCGCCTCCGAGGACCACGCGATCGCGGTCCGCGCCTTCATCGCCAAGGAGAAGCCGACGTACCTGGGCCGCTGACGCACCCGGCCCCGGGGCCGGGGCCGGAACCCGCTCGTACGAGTGGTGGGCGTGTCTATAAGATCCGCTCACCATTCGTACGCACATACCTGGGGGGTTCCGTGCGTTCCGCTCCACCCGCGCGCCTTCTTCGCGGCGCGCTCACGGCGATGATGGCCCTCGGCCTCTCCGCCACCGTCCTGTCGCAGCCGTCCGCGGCCGCCGACGGCTGGGACCGCTGTCCCGACAACGCCGTCTGCGGCTTCAGCCGGCCGCAGTACCAGGGCGACATGATCGTGATCCGGAAGCCGATGCTGTCGCTCGGCTCCTGGGACAACCGCATCCGGTCGTACGTCGTCAAGCTGGCCGGATACAGCAGCGCGGTCTGCCTGCACCCCAAGCCGGGACTCGACCCGGAGGGGGCGACCCACTCCTACTTCTCGGAGTCCCTGGACGAGAGCTCCCACCCCGAGCTGGACCAGGCCGTCAGCTCGGTCGACGTCGGCCCCGACGCCGACGACTTCTGCGGCAGCGAGAGCCGCTACCCGATGCTGTGGGACGTGGTGAAGAAGCGTCCCACGACGCTGCCCGCGGCCGGCGCGTTCGGCGACATGGACCGCGACGGCTACGCCGACGTCGTCAGCCGCAACATGGTCGGCCAGCTCTGGACGGCCCACGCCTACACCAGCCCCGGCCGGACCGTGCTCGTCGGCGGCGGCTGGGACACCATGACCAAGCTGACCCGCCACGGGGACTTCGACGGCGACCTGCACGAGGACGTCATCGCCCGTGACAAGGCCGGTGTCCTCTGGCTCTACCCCGGCAACGGCAAGGGCTGGTTCAAGCCCCGCGTCAAGATCGGCGGCGGCTGGAACGCCATGCGGGACCTGGCCGCGGCCGGCGACCTCACCGGCGACGGCAAGGCCGACCTGCTCGCCTCCGACGGCGCGGGCGTCCTGTGGACGTACCCGGGCAACGGCAAGGGCTGGTTCGGCGCCCGCAAGCAGGTCGGCGGCGGCTGGAAGTCGATCAACGAGCTGGTCGGCGCCGGGGACATGAACTCCGACAAGAAGGCCGACCTCGTCGCCCGCGACACGGCGGGCAAGCTCTGGCTCTACCCGGGCAACGGCAGAGGCTGGTTCGGCGCCCGCAAGCTCATCGGCACCGGCGGCTGGAACGGCCACAAGGAGCTCGCGGGCCTCGGCGACGTGACCGGCGACGGCCGCCCCGACCTGGTCGCCCACGCCTGGGGCAGCTACGTCGGAGAGGGCCACTACCGTCTCCGCGTCTACCCCGGCACCGCCGACGGGCGCCTCCTGGCGCCCCGCGACCTCGCCCAGGTCCGTTCCTCGCACTTCGTCTTCTGACCCTCTTCACGAACGGATTCGCTCTTCATGATCCGCACTGTCCAGGGCCGCCGCGCCCTGGCCGCGGCCGTGACCACGGCAGCCTCCCTGGCGACGCTGATGACCGCCGCTCCCCCCGCCGCCGCGGGCGAGGAGCGCTGCCCCTCGGGCCGGCTCTGCGTCTTCCAGTACCTCGACTTCAAGGGCGAGATGAAGATCATCACGTCCTCCCAGAGCTCCCTCGGGACGTGGGACAACAGGATCTCCTCGCTGGTCAACAACTCGCCCCTGCACGCGGTCTTCCACGTCGACCGCAACTTCGCGGGCGGCGACTCCCTCGTGGTCGACCCGTACAACCGCGGGAACAGCCTCGACGGCTCGATCATGGGCCAGCTCGACAACCGGTTCAGCTCGATCCGCGTCGCCACCACCCACTGGGAGGCGAACTCGGGCGTCCCGTACATGGACTGGTGGCCGCAGGAGAAGCGCCCCACCGGCCTCCCCGCCGCAGCGCAGTTCGGCGACCTGAACAACGACTCCCGGCCCGACCTCCTGGAGCGGGCCGACGACGGCCGGCTGTGGTACCTGCACGGCTACACCGCCCGCTGGGACGTCGCGCCCAAGGCCGTACTGATCGGCGGCGGCTGGAACTCCATGACGCAGATCGTCCGGCACGGCGACTACGACGGCGACCGCAACGAGGACGTCTTCGCCCGTGACAAGGCCGGTGTCCTCTGGCTCTACCCCGGCAACGGCAAGGGCTACTTCAAGCCCCGCGTCAAGATCGGCGGCGGCTGGAACTCCATGAAGGAGCTCAAGGCGGTCGGCGACATCACCGGCGACGGCCGCCGCGACCTGGTCGCGCGCGACACCGCGGGTGTGCTCTGGACCTACCCGGGCAACGGCAAGGGCTGGTTCGGGGCCCGCAAGAAGGTCGGCGGCGGCTGGAACGCCATGAACCGCCTCGTGGCGCCCGGCGACATGAACGGCGACGGCAGGTCGGACCTCGTCGCACGGGACGGCTCCCGCGGACTCTGGCTCTACCCGGGCAACGGCCGGGGCACCTTCGGCGCCCGCACCAAGCTGCCGTACGCCTGGCCGTCGGACGCGCCCGTCTTCTCCGTCGGCGACGTGACCGGCGACGGCAACGCGGACGTGATGCGGCCGATCGACTGGAACCAGCTGTACGTCTACGCCGGAAACGGCCGCGGCGGCATCGGCGGTCCGCAGGCCGACATGTCCTGGGACACCGCCGACCGGGTCCACGTCTTCTAGACCGGCCCCGGTCCAGCGGGATCAGTGGTCCGGGGTCGCTCCGCCGCCCCGGGCCACGCACCCCTTCACATGGTCGTCGACCAGCCCGCACGCCTGCATCAGGGCGTACGCCGTCGTCGGGCCGATGAAGCGGAGGCCTCGCTTCTTGAGGGCCTTCGAGAGGGCCGTGGACTCGTCCGTGACCGCCGGGACGTCCGCGAACGTACGCGGGACGGGGCGGGTCCCCGGATCGGGGGCGAACGACCAGATCAGCTCGTCCAGTTCGCCCGGGGCCCAGCCGGCCAGCAGTTTCGCGTTGGCCAGGGTCGCGTCGATCTTGGCCCGGTTGCGGATGATGCCCTCGTCCACGAGCAGCCGCTCGCGGTCCGCCTCACCGAACTCGGCGACCGAGGCGATCCGGAAGCCGTCGAACGCCGCCCGGAAGCCCTCGCGGCGGCGCAGGATCGTGATCCACGACAGACCCGACTGGAAGGCCTCCAGGCAGAGCCGCTCGAAGAGCGCGTCGTCGCCGTGGACCGCGCGGCCCCACTCCTCGTCGTGGTACGCCACGTAGTCCTCGGTCGACAGGCCCCAGGGGCAGCGCAGCCGCCCGTCCGGGCCCGGCACCGCCCCGCCGGCCGTCACGCCCGCCCGTCCTCTCCGTCACCGGCGGCGGCCGCTCCCGCGAGCGCCTCCTCCAGCTCGGAGATCCGGGCGTCGCGCTCGGCCAGCTCGGCGCCGAGCCGGACCAGCACGTCGTCCACGTCCGCCATCCGGTAGCCGCGGACCGCGACGGGGAGACGGAGCGCCTCGACGTCCGCGCGGTCGACCGGGCGGGCGGCCGGGAGCGGGTCGACGAGCTCCTCGGGCGCCACGTCGGGCAGCACCTCGCTGTCGCCGCCGCCGACCACGGCCAGGGTCACCGCGGCCACGACCACGACCATCGTGATGAGCAGAAACCAGAACACCTGCGTGCCTCTCCCCGGAGTGGAAAACGTCCCGTGCCGATCGTGCCATGCGCCACCGACAGCTAGGGTCGCAGGCGAACGGACACGAGGGAGGACAAAAGGGATGCTGCGCTTGGGACGGCGTGAATTCGGGCCGCACGAGCCGGTGATCATGGCGATCGTGAACCGGACCCCGGACTCCTTCTACGACCAGGGCGCCACCTTCCGGGACGAGCCGGCGCTCGCCCGCGTCGAGCAGGCCGTGGCCGAGGGGGCGGCGATCATCGACATCGGCGGGGTGAAGGCGGGCCCCGGCGAGGAGGTCACGGCGGCGGAGGAGGCGCGGCGCACGGTCGGTTTCGTCGCCGAGGTCCGCCGCCGCCATCCCGATGTCGTCATCAGCGTGGACACCTGGCGGGCGGACGTCGGCGCGGCGGTCTGCGAGGCCGGCGCGGACGTCCTGAACGACGCGTGGGGCGGGGTCGACCCCGGGCTGGCCGAGGTCGCCGCGAAGTACGGCGCGGGGCTCGTGTGCACGCACGCGGGCGGCGCGGAGCCGCGGACGCGGCCGCACCGCGTGGAGTACGAGGACGTGATGGCCGACATCCTGCGGGTGACCGTGGGGCTCGCGGAGCGGGCGGTCGCGCTCGGGGTGCGACGGGACGCGATCATGATCGATCCGGGCCACGACTTCGGGAAGAACACCCGGCACAGCCTGGAGGCGACGCGGCGGCTCGGGGAGATGGCGGAGACGGGCTGGCCGGTGCTCGTGTCCCTGTCCAACAAGGACTTCGTCGGCGAGACGCTCGACCGGCCGGTGAAGGAGCGGGTCCTCGGCACCCTGGCGACGACCGCCGTGTCCGCCTGGCTGGGCGCGCAGGTGTACCGGGTGCACGAGGTCGCCGAGACGCGGCAGGTGCTCGACATGGTGGCGTCCATCGCCGGGCACCGGGCCCCGGCCGTGGCGCGGCGCGGGCTGGCGTAGCCGGGCGCGGGGCGGGCTGACGTAGCCGGGCGCAGGGCGGGCTGACGTAGCCGGGCGCAGGGCGGAGCCGGTGGGGACGGGCCCCGCTCGGGCGGAACCCGACGGATCGGGGCGGGGCAGATCGGGGCGGGGGCGACGGAAGACCGTCGCCCCCGCCCCGTGGACCGCTACTTGCCCGTCTCCTTCGTCACCAGCGCCACCGCCTCCTCCACGTCGTCCGTGACGTGGAAGAGGAGCAGGTCCCGCTCCGAGGCCTTGCCTCCCGCGACGACCGAGTCGCGGAGCCAGTCCACGAGGCCCTTCCAGTACTCCGTGCCGAAGAGGACGATCGGGAAGCGGGTCACCTTGCGGGTCTGGACCAGGGTCAGCGCCTCGAAGAGCTCGTCGAGGGTGCCGAGGCCGCCGGGCAGGACCACGAAGCCCTGCGCGTACTTCACGAACATCGTCTTGCGGACGAAGAAGTAGCGGAAGTTCACGCCGATGTCGACGTGCGGGTTGAGCCCCTGCTCGAAGGGGAGCTCGATGCCGAGGCCCACCGAGACGCCCTTGGCCTCCCGGGCCCCCTTGTTGGCCGCCTCCATGGCGCCGGGGCCGCCGCCCGTGATGACCGCGAAGCCGGCCTCGACGAGCGCCTTGCCGATCCGTACCCCCGCCTCGTACTCCGGCGAGTCCGGCTTCGTGCGGGCCGAGCCGAAGACGCTGATCGCGCTCGGCAGTTCGGCGAGGGCGCCGAAGCCCTCGACGAACTCGGACTGGATGCGCATGACCCGCCAGGGGTCGGTGTGCACCCATTCCGAGTCGCCCTCGGTGTCGAGCAGCCGCTGGTCCGTGGTGCCCGGCTGGACCTGGTCCCTGCGCCTGAGCACCGGCCCGAGCCGCTGCTCCTCCGGCTTCGTCTCCCCTTCAGGGATACCCATGGCCTGCTCCCTCCGTCGATCCAACGATCTTCTGGTCCGGTCAGCGTAGGACCACAGAGGTGACGAAATGCGAAATTACGGGAGTCGGGACGAGGGAAGTCGGGCGGTCAGGCGGTCAGCCAGTCGCGCAGCCGTGCCTCGCAGTGGTGGATCCGGTCGACGGGCACGTGCTCGTCCCGCTTGTGCGCGTAGATGGGGTCGCCGGGGCCGTAGTTGACCGCAGGCACCCCGAGGGCGCTGAAGCGGGCCACGTCGGTCCAGCCGAACTTGGGCTGGGCGCTGCCGCCGACGGCCTTCATGAAGGCCTCCGCCGCCGGGTGGGAGAGGCCGGGCAGGGCGCCGGGGCTCTCGTCGTCGATCACGAAGTCCGCGATGTCGCAGTCGGCGAAGAACTCGCGGACGTACGCCAGCGCCTCGGCCGGGGAGCGGTCGGGGGCATAGCGGTAGTTGACCGTGACCGTGCACGCGTCGGGGATGACGTTGGTGGCGACGCCGCCCTGGATCGCGACGGCGTTGAGGCCCTCGTGGTACTCCAGGCCGTCGATGACCGGCTTGCGCGGCTCGTACGCGGCGAGGCGGGCCAGGATCGGGGCGGCGGAGTGGATGGCGTTGGAGCCCATCCAGGAGCGCGCGGAGTGGGCCCGCTCACCGGCGGTGTGCAGGATCACGCGCAGCGTGCCCTGGCAGCCGCCCTCGACCTGGGCGTCGGAGGGCTCCAGGAGGACGGCGAAGTCGCCCTCCAGCCAGTCGGGGTGCGCGTCGGCGATCTTCCCGAGGCCGTTGAGGTGGGCGGCGACCTCCTCGTTGTCGTAGAAGACGAACGTGAGGTCGCGGTTGGGCTCGGGGACGGTGGCGGCGATCCGCAGCTGGACGGCGACCCCGGACTTCATGTCGGAGGTGCCGCAGCCCCACAGGATGCCGTCCTCGTCGAGCCGCGAGGGCACGTTGTCGGCGATCGGCACGGTGTCGATGTGGCCGGCGAGCACGACCCGCTCGCCGCGGCCGAGGCTCGTACGGGCCACGACGTTGTTTCCGTACCGGTCGACCGTGAGGTGCGGCAGGCCGCGCAGTGCCTGCTCGATGGCGTCCGCGAGCGGCTGCTCGGTCCCGCTGACGGACGGGAAGTCGACGAGGGCGGCGGTGAGCGCGGCCCCGTCCTGGGACAGGTCGAGGGGCGTGTCGAGCGGGGTGATGTCAGCCATGTGCCGACCCTAACGCGGCCTCCAGTACGGTGGGCCCCGTGTCCGAGCCCACCCGCCCCCGCCGTCGCGGCCGCCTCGCCCGTTCCGCGGCCGCCCTCTCCGCGCTTCTCGGCCTTGCCTCGTACGTGGCCTTCCACCAGATGACGGGGAGTACCGGCACACCCCGGTGCAGTGTCGGCACCGGGGACAACCGGTACGAGTTCACCCCGGAGCAGGCGTCGAACGCCGCGATGATCTCCGCCGTGGGCACCACCCGGGGCCTGCCGGAGCGGGCGGTGACCATCGCCCTCGCGACGGCGCTCCAAGAGTCGGCGCTGCGGAACATCGAGCACGGCGACCGGGACTCCCTCGGCCTCTTCCAGCAGCGGCCCTCGATGGGCTGGGGGACGCCGGCGCAGATCATGGACCCGGTGTACGCGTCGGGGAAGTTCTACGACGGTCTCGAGAAGGTCCCGGGGTACTCGCGGCTGCCGCTGACGGTGGCGGCGCAGAAGGTGCAGAAGAGCGGCTTCCCGCAGGCGTACGCGAAGCACGAGCCGGACGCCACCCTTCTCTCGGCGGCGCTGACGGGCCGGTCCCCGGCCGCCCTCTCCTGTACGGCGAGCGACGCGGAGGGCCGTCCGGGCGATCCCGCGAAGGTGCGCGCGGAGCTGGTACGCGCCTTCGGCGAGAAGGCGGCGCCGACGGCCGTGACGGGCGGCCCGAGCGCGGGCCGGTCGGCGGCCGAGCCGCCGGTGCTCGTGGTGCCGGTCCGCCCGACCGCCGGGTCCCGGGACGCGGCTTCGGACGCGCGGCGCGGCTGGGAGCTGGCGCAGTGGGCCGTGGCGCGGGCGGAGACGCTGCGCATCACGGAGGTCGTGTACGGGGACCGGGTGTGGCGCGCGGGTGAGGCGCGGGGAGGCTGGGCGAAGGTCTCGGGGTCGTCGCAGTCCGTCGGCACCCTGGGCGCGCCCGCCTCCGGCGCGGAGTCCGTCCGCATGCGACTCGCCCAGTAGCCGCTCACCCCTCGGTCTCCGGTCGGACTGCGGCCGGTCTCCGGCCGATCTCTGGTCGGTCTGCGGTCGGACTGCGGTCGGTCTGCGGTCGGTCTGCGGTGGTCTCCGGCCGATCCTCAGCCGATCCCGGACCGACTCCGGCCGATCTCGCCCCGACCCCGGCCAGTCTCCGGCCGGTCTCCGGCCGATCTCGCCCCGATCCCGGTCGATCAGCAGCCGATCACCCGTACGGCGATTCACTCGCCCGTGGCATGACACCGGTGCGCGTCCGGAGAAATTCGCGACCCTTCCGCGCCGCCTTTCACGCACCGCGCCCCGCCCTCCCAATTCCCTTACAGGGCAAGGGAAGTGACGGTTCGCCAGACGATCGCACAATGACGCGTTCGTCCGTTTTCCTCCCCACCCGACAATACGACGCATTGCCAAGTCTTTACCTTCGACCGCCGCAACCCAACCCGCCCCAGGGCCGGTTGTCACTGCGTCCGAACAACACCTCGCACCTCGTCGAAGGAGCACCATGTCCCTCCCCCTGACCCGTCGGATCGCCCGCGCCGCCCTCCTCATCGCGGCCGGAGCAGCCCCCGTGGTCGGTGCGGCCGGCTCCGCGAGCGCCCTGGACCACAACCTCGCGCCGACCGGCGCCCTCGGCGGCGTCACCGCCCTGGACGCCGCCGGCGCGGGCACCGCCGTCGACAGCGCCTCGCAGACCGCCACCGGCGTCGTCGGCGCCACCGGCAGCCAGGCCGTCGGCACGGCCGTCCCCGCCGCCGGCAAGGCGGTCGGCGCGGCGGGCAAGACCGCCACCCCGGCCGCCCAGCAGGTCGCCGGCGAGACCGCCGGCAGCGCGGGCGAGGTCGTCGGCAAGACCGCCGGCGCCGCCGCCGAGAGCGCGGAGGGCCCGACCGGCGGCGCCCTGGGCGGCGGCCTCGGCGGCCTGCCCACCGGCCAGACGCTCGGCGGCCTGCCCATCGGCGGCTGACCCGACCGGGAACAATCATGCGGAAGGGCCCGGGGAGCAGCTGCTC
>NZ_JBHTSA010000102.1:0-29638 GCF_042795405.1 Streptomyces sp. NPDC056480
ATCCAGGACAGCACCTGTCCTGGATAGCTGGGCGGGCGGCTGCAGCAGCTCAGGCACCGCCGTTGCGCACGGACTCTCAAACCGACTTGGGGCATCGACTACACAATGTCACTATCGGTAACCATCAGGATGTCGATCCGGATCGGATTTCTCGCCGCCGTAGTCATGGCAGGCCGTCAATCACCTGCCGAACTCACGAGAGGAGCGGCGATACGAGCAGACCCCTGGGTCCTCTCGCCGCCACTCCTCTCGTGAGTTCGTTTCATTCAACGTCACTCTCGAAGAGTGACCGAGGCAAAATTCAAGAACTCGAATCAGAACCAAGGCTCGACGGCAAAATCAGTGCTGTTTACGGTGCTGCGATCATGGACTACACCGCTAGCCCGCTCGGATCCCCAGGTGTAGTCATCAACCCAGTTGGTGTACACCCTTGCAGTTTTAGTGGGTGCGATCAGCACATCCCATACCCTTTTGCTGGCTAGGTCATTATAATCATCGTCGTCGAGGTGGGCGCTGAATGACACGCGGTGGTTGACGGCGTCGATATTGCGCACCTCCGTATAAGCGCGATCTGCACTCGTACCGCTCCATTCGATGCAGGAACGGATGCTGAGAGAATAGCCGCCCCGGTTGCCATGGTGGATTGACTCCCACAGGGTGCACGTGCTCGAAGATGCCGCTTGAGCGCTCCCGGCAGTACCGGTGACGAGCGCCCCTGATGCGATCACCAAGGTAAGTAGAGTAGAAAATGTCCTCTTCATGTCTTTAACCTTCTGTCCGGTTACCTTGATTCTCATGCAACAGCATTGACCGTATTTCTGCTAGGGGTAGAAGGTACTCGTATTTGACCGTATGAACGAGCCTGGCGCGGACCTGCGCGCAAGCAGACAAATCCGCCGGGGATAAATAGGACCGAGCAGCAGAGCCCTTGTACCGCAGCGGTGCCCGCTGCGACTGATGGCCAGGTCAGTGGCTCTGGCTGTGGCGTTCGCAGCGGCAGGTGAGGCCTTGCTGCAGGCGCTGTCTGCGTCTGTCCGACCAGTACGAGGCGGGCCGAGACCATCGCCAGCAGCCCCGAGAATGCGGCTGCCAGCCGCTCGCCGTGGCCAAGCCCGTGAGCTCACCGGGCAAGGCCTGGGCCGTATCGTCCGGGCCGGACTCGGTCCGCACTCGCCGCCGCCGTCTTCGCCGACGAGCCCTCAACGCGGCGGGCGGACGGAAGACGCAGAGCTCCTGCCGGCGGAGCGCTGGTCCGGCTTCTGCTGCGAGCTCGCCCATGAGCAGGACCCCCCGGGTTCCCGCGCGACGCGCCCAAGGGCTGAACGTGCCGCAGCGCACCAGCAGACGTGACCCGCGAGGTTACCGCCGGGCTGCGCCGCCGGTACCGCGCGGATGTTGAGCCTTCTGACGGGCTTCGCCGAGCGGACCGGCCCGTCTGGCCGACTGCTAAACGCCGTAGCAGACATGCTTTTCCCCATGGTGCGCGACTTCCCGGCCGCACTGCACAGGGGGGTGAAGCCGGGGCTGGTCATGCGACGTCCCGTTGAGGGTCATGCCAGCCCCGCTCGGCTGTCCAGGGCGGTTCCTGGTGACGCTGCGGTGCCCGTCATGCGGACGCTCGTACCGGGGTCGGCATGGTGGCGTGGCCGGCCGCGGCTTGCAGCTTCAGCATGGAGGCCGTCCCTCGAGGCGCGTCGGCATGCATGTTCTGGAATCGCTTCCCCGGCCGTACATCCGCTTTCGATGGTCCCGCTGCGAATAGACAGCCTGTGATAGCCGGGGGGAATCCAGATCGGTTCAGTCAATCTGGTTCCAGCTGACCGGCATTCCCGGAAGCTTAATAGATGGGTTGGAAGTGCCGGATTAGTACCAAGGCTCGAAGGCCCATCCGGTAGCGAAGGCAGTTCCGAAGTTCTGCATCCAGGGATACCGGACAGCGGAATTTCCTGAAGCCTTCTCGGGTCCCCAGGTGTAGTCGTCAACCCAGGCGGTGTAAACCGTAACCGAAGCATTGTTTTCGAGTGTTTTTTCCTGGCGCTTGTATCCAAGCTGATTTCCGGCATCGTCCCGGAGAGTTGCCGTAATCGCTACCTCCCGGGTCAGCCCGGATATATTCTGAGCCTCGGTGTATGCCCGGTCTGCGGTTGTTCCAGACCACTGAATACAGCCTCGCATCTTAATGTTCTGGGCGATTGTCCAGGCACTGCATGAAGAACCGCTAGCCGCTTCCGCGGTTCCAGCAGTAGCTCCGATGAGTGCTCCCGCTGCAAGGGCAGAGGTCAGCAGGGCCGGAAGAATCTTCTTCTTCATATCTTAAGTCCTTCGCTAGGGCGGGTGGCCAACGCCTCAAACTAATCCTTTCGGTGTCGTGCCGCGTGAGCACGGAGTACTCGTTTCGGACGCGGGTTGATTTGAAACTGGCACACTGAACTTCTTCACACCGCTTCCTGCGGTGAAAGAGCGGGCCGATGAGGGAAACGACGGGGCCTCTGATGCCAGGGACCCGGGCAAGGATCGGCAACGGGTCTGTCGAGCATGCATGAGCGGCCCCAGCAGAGAGGGTTCCGCGAAAGGGGCGGGCGGACAGGGGCTGCGGCTGGGCTGGTGACCGCCGGGCCGGGCGGTCAAGAGGAAACACGCTCGCGGCACAGAGAACACGGTCGCGCGGGAACACAGCCCGGGAAAGCAGGACGAGCGCCTGCCCCTGAGACATCGCCTGTGGGCCGGCGCGGAGAGCGGCCGCAGTTGACCTGGACTCCGGCGGTGCCTTCGCAGGCCGCCCGGGCCGGAGGTCCGGGCCGGCTCACGGTCAAGGACTGAGCGCCACAGTCTTTGCACACGGTACCCAGCCGGTCCGCACTCGTCTGTGCCGCCACGGGCGGACGTTGCGTGCCTGAAAGCGCCGGCCCATCACCAAGCAGTCACAAAGCGTGGCCTGCCAACGCTCGCAGTCACGGCTTCACGCAGCCTCGCTGTCTGCGGCTTCCTGCACTGCGCTGCAGGAAGCTGCACCCAAATACGCTTCCCATGCTTTCGCTGGAATGGAACGATCTAGACGTCCAGGAGAGAAGACTCCTGAACGAGATCGCGCCATCGCTCCAGAGATTGGAATATCCTTTAGTCTCCTCGATCGCAACAGATTTCTCCTTTCTGTTCTGTTCGCCGCATCGGCCGTATCGCACTTTGGGGTTTCAGGCCTACTGGAGAATGGGACCGAGTTTCTCACGACCGAAGCTTCCTCCGTAGTGGAATCTAAATCACCATCGAGTCATCAGGATGCCTGCTTCTCCGGAGTAGAAAACAGACGTGTCGTCCTTGCGGGACGGCCGCTACTCCCGTAAAACTGACCTGCAGTTGCCCACATTGGAATTAACCAATTAATCATCTGGAGGGCTCCCGCCGGAAAGGAGGGCTGGGCAGAGATGTGCGAAGGCCATCCGGAAGTCGCGATCATCTGTCGCGACATGGCTTCCGCCTACGCCCAGGCAGCCAGAGCTGCCGCACCTCCAGCGGTCCAGACCGAAGACGTGTGGCGCCTCTGGAACGACCTCGCCAAGGCCATCGAGAAGACCCTCACCAGCCACTGCGCCTGCATCCCGTCGGCTATGAAGCCAGGCAACCTGACTGGCAGCTCCGTCGCACCGCTGGACGGAACACTCGACGTCAACGGCGCCGGTATGGATCGTCGGACGGATCCGCGAACGACACCGCCACGCCCCCGAACTCCTAGGGGGGTGTCTTGCCGATCATTGGTCGAGCCAGATGAGGGTGCTGGCGAGGGTGATGGCGGCGAGGTAGCGGTCGGGACGTTTGTCGTAGCGGGTGGCGATGCCGCGCCATTGCTTGAGCCGGTGGAAGCAGCGTTCGACGACGTTGCGACGCCGGTAGGCGGCCCTGTCGAAGCCGCAGGGCCGTTCACGGCGTCGTCTGCGGCCGGCGAGCTGGTCGACGCGCTCGGGAATGGTGGTCTTGATGCCGCGCCGGCGGAGGTAGGCCCGGAAAGTGCGGGCGGAGTAACCCTTGTCCGCGACGACGCGCTCGGGCCGGGTCCGGGGTCTTCCCGGACCCGGCCCGGGGACGCGGATCAGGCTGATGACGGTCTCGGCCTGGGTGCAGTCGTTCCGGTTGCCAGCGCTGACCAGGAACGCCAGAGGCCGGCCCTGGCCGTCGCAGGCAAGGCGAATTTTGCTGGTCAGCCCGCCGCGGGAACGTCCGAGTCCGCGTTCTTCAAGCCCCCTTTGGCAGCCGCGTGCTGGTGGGCCCGCACGATCGTGGAGTCGATCGCGACCAGCCAGTCCACCTCCGCCCGTGTCTGCACGGCGGTCAGAAGCCGGTCGAAGGTGCCGTCGGCGGCCCATCGGGCGAAGCGTCCGTGGACGGTCTGCCAGGGGCCGAATCGCTCGGGCAGGTCCCTCCAGGGCAGCCCGGTGCGGAACTTGAACACGATGCCCTCAAGGACCTGGCGGTGATCCCGCCACCGCCCCCGAGCCTTGCCCACGGGCGGCAGCAACGGCTCGATCACCGCCCACGCCGCGTCAGGAATCTCCCCATCCCTCACGACCGGACCAACGATCCGATGATCGCAAAGACACCCCCTAGCTCAAGACGGGGGCTGAGGAACATCCGTGTCAGATCGTGCGCTAAGGGTTCGCTGGGCTGGTTGGTGCTTTGACCTGGGGTGATTGACCGTCGGAGTCTTCGTGGGTCGTTGTTGTCGATCTTCGGAGAGCTGTTGTGGCGGTCGAGTTCCTGACGGATGAGCAGGCGGCCCGGTACGGATCGTTCCATGAGGCGCCTTCGCGGGCGGAGCTGGAGAGGTACTTCTTCCTGGATGACGCGGACCGGGAGGCGGTGCAGGCCAAGCGGCGTTCGCACGACCGGCTCGGGTTCGCGGTCCAGCTGACGAGTGTGCGGTTCCTGGGCCGGTTCATGCCGGACCCGCGGCTGGTGCCGGCGGAGGTGGCGGAGTACCTGGCCGGGCAGTTGGACATGGAGGACGCCTCGTGCCTGAAGCTATACGGCGAGCGGGACGGTACAGCTCGTACGCACGCCGGGGAGATCCAGGAGACCGGGAGCTGGCGGGACTTCACCGAGGTCCGCGAGGAGCTGGCGGGCTGGCTGGACGCTCGGGCCTGGACGACGGGGGACGGGCCGAAGGCGTTGTTCGACGCGGCGGCGGGATGGCTGCGCGAGGGCCGGGTGCTGCTGCCGGGGGTGAGCCGACTGGCCCGGCTGGTGGGGTCGGTCCGGGAGGCGGCGAACCAGCGGCTGTGGGACACCCTGTACGGGATGCTCGGCACGGGGCAGCGGGCGGTGCTGGACTCCTTGCTGACCGTGCCGCCCGGTGAGCGTGTCTCCGAGCTGGACCGGCTGCGGCGCGGGCCGGTGAGGGTATCGGGCCCGCAGATGAAGCGGGCGCTGGAGCATGCGGAGGAGATCGCCGCGCTCGGGATGGGCGCCGTGGACGTGTCGGGGATACCGCCGCGCAGGTTGGCGGAGCTGTCGCGGTACAGGGTGGACGGGAAGGCGTCGCTGCTGCGCCGGCACTCCGACGCTCGCCGCCTGGCGACTCTGCTGGCCACCACCGTCTACCTGACCTCGCGGGCGGTCGATGACGCGCTGGACCTGCTGGAGGTCCTGATCGCGACGAAGCTGCTGGCCAAGGCGGAACGCGAGAGCGCGAAGGAGAAGCTGAAGACCCTGCCGCGCGTGGAGCGGGCGTCGGCGAAGTTGGCGACGGCCTTCCAGGTCGTGTTCGACACCACGAGCGAGCAGGTCGACACCGACACCGGGGAGATCGCCCCGCCGAAGGTGGCGAGCCTGGAGGCGATGTGGGCGGCCATCGAGCAGGTAGTGCCCCGCCACGAGCTGGCCGCCGCGATCGCCGCACTGTTCGAGGTGACCCCGCCGCTGGACTCGGATGCCGACGAGGCATGGCGCGCCATGCTGATCAACCGGTTCGGCACGGTCCGCCCGTTCCTGAAGCTGCTGGTCACCGTGGTGGACTTCGACGCCACCCCGGAGGGCGAACCGGTGCTGGCCGCGCTGCTGTCGCTGCCGGAGCTGATGGGCCGCAAGAAGGTCGGCCCGGCGGAGATCGACACCGCCCTGCTGGGCGGCTCGTGGCGGCGTCTGGTGCTGGCGGCGCCGCATCTGGAGCCGGGCACGGTGGACTGGAAGGCGTACACGTTCTGCGTGCTGGAGCAGCTGCACCGGATGCTGCGCAGCAAGCAGGTCTTCGCCCGCAACTCCTCGAAGTGGGGTGACCCGCGGGCCAAGCTCCTGGCCGGCGAGGCGTGGCAGCAGGCCCGCCCGACCGTCCTCGCCTCGCTGAACCTGCGCGGGGAGGCGGGCGGGCACCTTGCGGCGCGGGCGGCGCTGCTGGACGGCACCTACCGGGAGGTCGCCGCCCGGGTCCCGGACACGCACAGATCGTCTTCGACGACGACGGCCGCCTGCACTTCGCCGCCCTGGAGCCGGAGCTCGAACCGGCCTCTCTCCTCGACCTGCGGGCCGCGGTGAACGCCATGCTGCCCCGGGTGGATCTGTCCGAGGTGCTGCTGGAGGTGATGTCCTGGACCGGCGCCGACCAGGCGTTCACCTCGGTCACCGGCGGCGAAGCACGGTTGAAGGACCTGCACGTCACGATCGCCGCGCTGCTGGTCGCCCACGGCTGCAACGTCGGCTACACCCCGGTGATGGGCGGCGCGGACCCGCTGAAGTACGGCAGGTTGTCCCACGTGGACCAGACGTACCTGCGGCTGGCGACCTATCGGGCCGCGAATGCGGCCCTCATCGAGCACCAGGCGTCCATTCCGCTGGCCCAGGCGTGGGGCGGGGGCCTGGTCGCCTCGGTGGACGGGATGCGGTTCGTCGTCCCCGTACTGTAGGTGTACGCGCGGCCGAACCCGAAGTACTTCGGGCGGCGGGGCGGCGCCACGTGGCTCAACATGATCAACGACCAGGCGGCGGGCCTGGGCGGGAAGGTCGTGGCCGGCACTCCGCGCGACTCCCTGTATGTGCTGGACGTCCTCTACGACCGCGACGGCGGCAAACGCCCGGAGATGATCGGCACCGACACTGCCTCGTACAGCGACATCGTGTTCGGCCTGCTCACCCTCGCCGGGTTCGCCTACGCCCCGCAGCTCGCGGACCTGCCGGACCAGAAGATGTGGCGCATCGACCGCACCGCCGACTACGGCGCCTTCCAGGACGCCGCCCGCGGCCGGGTCGACCTCGCCCGCATCGAGCGGCACTGGGAGGGCATCCTGCGGATCATCGGCTCCATCCACACCGGCGCCGTCCGTGCCTACGACGTCATCCGGATGCTCTCCCGCGACGGACGCCCCACCCCGCTGGGCGACGCGATCGCGCACTACGGGCGAATCGCCAAGACCCTGCACATCCTGCGCCTGGCCGACGAGCCCGGCTACCGACGGCAGATCAAGGTGCAGGCCAACCTCCAGGAAGGCCGTCACGCCCTCGCGCGGAAGATCTTCCACGGCCGGGCCGGGCAGCTCTACCAGCGCTACCAGGACGGCATGGAGGACCAGATCGGCGCGCTCGGCCTGGTCCTCAACGCCCTCGTGCTGTTCAACACCCGCTACATGGACGCCGCGGTCAACCAGTTGCGCGCCGACGGCTTCGACGTGCGTGACGAGGACGTCGCCCGGCTGTCCCCGTTCGTGCGCCACCACATCAACGTTTATCTGGACGATTTCCAGGTCGGTGAGGGCTTACTCGTAGAAGCAGGCAGCCCTCAGCATGCTGGCGATCAAGCTCCAGTCGGGGCGGTCGGGAACGGGCTCTCCTCGGTTGATGAAGTAGCCGTCCATATCGTTGGTCCAGGCACTGAGTGCTTCGAGGTAGCGATCCAGTGTTTGGTTCCCCCAACCGTTGGAAGGGGCCTCGGCCTCTTGGCTGAGCTGTCTGATGTAGGAGACGAGGTCTGCCCGTGTTCTCACCCAGCTGGTGTCGTTCAGCGAGTCCATAGCGAAGATCTTGCACGGCGCGCGGCGCGGACCTCTCATTGGGGGCGAAGCGGCCTCCCTCTGATGAGAGTGGGTTGGTCAGCAGTGGTCGTCAGGGCCGGGTGCGGTGCTCTCGCCGAGGTCTCCGAGGAGACCGCGGATTCGGTCGGCGGTGGCGTTGTGTCGCTCGACCTCGTGGGGCCAGCCGCGTTCGACGGCGTCCTGGGCGAGCTGCTGTTCACGGGCGAGCCGGGACCGCAGGCGTGGTGCGTACTCGCTCGTGGTGAGGAACTTCGAGCAGCGGAGGTAGAGGTCGCACTCGCAGGGCCCTTCGGCGGGTGCCCGCAGGCAGTGGCCGAGTTCGAGTTCGGTCTTGAAGAAGTTGGTCTTGAGCCAGTTCAGGGTGTCCTCGCCGATCCGGCTCGTCAGCAGTTCCTCCGCCGCTGGGCCCGCGATCCGTCCACCGGCTGCGATGACCTTCTCGTACTGCTTCTTCAGGACGGGGTCGCTGATGTGGGAGTGAGTTGCCGACATCTGCGCGTTGCGGTGCCCGAGGATCGCCAAGATCGTCTGGATCTGAGCGCCGCCTTCGGCGAGCTGGGTGCCGACCGTGTGGCGGAACCGGTGGGCGGTCACGGTGGGGTTGCCGTCGCCATCGACGAGCCCGGCCTTGTGGCAGGCGATCTCCAGGGCGTCCTCGTAGAGGAAGTGGCGGCCCATGGGCTTGCCCCGCCGCATGAACACGTAGCGGACCGACCGCTGGGCCCATGCGTCGTGGCGGGCTGCGGCGTTCGCAGCCTTGGCGGCGTCGATCAGCTCGCGCAGGGCGTCCGCCGCTTGGGGGTGCAGCGGGACCATGCGCTCGGTGTAGGTCTTGCCGACCGGGATCCGCAGCCGCGGGTAGCCGTCGGGGTAGGCGTCCAGGCAGTCCAAGGTCAGCCGTGCGATCTCCCCGCGCCGGGCACCGCTCCAGCGCAGCAGAAGCAGAGCAGCTCGTTGGTGCGGATCTTCGAGTCCCTCGACCGCTTCCATGAGGCGGTCCAGCTCGGCCCGGGGGATGAACCGCGGCAGTGCGGACGGGAGTTTGGGCATGTCCGAGCGACCAAGCAGGGGCCTGCCTGGAACATCGCTCCAGCCCCACTGGCTGGTCTCGCGGAAGAACTGAAGCGGGCTGAGGTAGGTGTAGCGGGACCGTGCCGTCAGCGGCCGTCCGGTGCGAGCGTTGATGTGCTCGTGCAGGTGGGCCATGAAGCCTTCGACGTGCCGGCGCTCCAGCTGTGTCATCGCTTCGATGTCAGGGTGGGCCTGGGCGAGCCAGCGCAGGAAGTAGCGAAAGGCGTCGCGTGAGTGGCGGACCGACCCGCGCGGTCGCTGGTCTGCAACCGGCCCGAAAGCCAGCGCGCCACCGGGGCGGCGAGCGCCGGCGGCGTCTCAGGAGGGTGAGCTCGGTTCGCCAGAGTTCGGTGGTCTTCAGGCCGTGGAACGGTGGCTCGGGCACCTGTCCGATGTTGAACAGCAGCACATGGACGCCGTGCAGCCTGGTCAGACACGCCTTCTGGTAGATCTCAGCGAGCTGGTCCATGGGCATGCGGCGGCGTGCGTTGGAGACGTGGCTGGCCCGCACGAACCCGGCCTCCGGCCGGGCGCAGTAGCGCTTGATCTCTTCGGCGAGCGCTGTGAGGTCGTCGAGCCTGATCGCGCGCAGATCGGGGTCTCCTCGCATCAGGAGAAGGCGGGTGAAGGTCCAGGTGAGGACGGACCGGCCGCTGACAGGCGCGTAGCCGAGCTGGAGCATGCGGGCGGAGAGCGAATCGAGCAGATCCAGGTCCAGTCCGAGGCCGGCGGCGACCTTGGGGACGAAGAGGCTGTCGAAGTTCCGGCTGAGGACGGCCCGATGCGTTTGCCGGGCTCGTGCGCGACGCGGCCGTGCAGGTCCAGGCGGACCAGCAGGGGCTCGGCGAACCAGTCCTCCAGGTCCGGCCAGTGTTTGAGGAAGCGGTTGTGGAAGTAGCGGCGGGACTTGACTGACGCCGGAGCATCGGAGAATGTCGACCGGACCCAGGCGAGGTACTCCTCCCTCGGCGCGTGGCACCGGCGGCGGGCCGGTTCCGGAACGAGGGCGAGCGCGGTCACCGGTTGTTCTCCAGCGCGCGGGTGTAGTCGGCCAGCACGGCCTCGTCGGAGACGCGGGTGTAGACCTTCGTCGACTCCGGCGATGCGTGTCCCAATCGCTTCTACAGGGACAGCTCCCGCATCCCGCCCTCCCACATCGCGGTGGCGTGAGTGTGCCGGAGCGCGTGGGGCGTGGTCTCCGGCGTTCGCAGGCCGAGCTTGTCCAGCCGCCGCGCGAACAGCCGCACCACCGCGTCGTAGCCCAGCGGCTCCAGGCGGCGGGTGCCCTTTCCACCGACCAGGAACACGAACGGGCTGGTCGCGTCGAGCGGGCGCTCGTGCATCACGTAGCGGCTGACCGCATCCAGGGTGCGGGGCTCGTGCAGGTCCACGACCCGTTCGGTGCGGGACTTGCCGCGGACCCCGCGCGGGTGGTCGTCGCGCTTGCGGACCGTCACCCGGCGCCGGCCGTAGGAGATGTCGTCAGGTGCAGCGACAGCACCTCGCCTGGCCGCAGACCGCCGTCCAGCATCAACAGGAACACCGCCAGGTCCCGCAGCCGCTTCAGGCTGCCGATGAACTTCTCCAGCACCGCCTCGTCCACCGGCCGCGGCAGTCGCCGCGGCTGCTTGACCGCCACCGTGCGGCGCGTCGCCTGCTGACGACTCGCGCGGCCCATGAACGGCTGATGCCGGTCCGGCACCCGGGCAAGCGCCGGGTCAAGGCGCTTCTGCATCGGGGAGTCGCCGTCGTACTCCTCAGCGACCACCGCCCAGTCGTAGAAGCTGGAGACGGCGGCCAGGATCCGGTTCACGTCGCCGGAGCGAGCAGCCTGCCCGGCGTCTCCGGGCCACCGACCACCACCGTCAGGCCGAGCCGCTGGGCCGGCCGCCGCGACGGTGCCCGCCGCAGGAACGCCAGCAGCCGCAACGCATCCGGGCCCCGGAACTCACGCCAGTCCATGCCCTCAGCGGCAACGAAGGTGAACAGCCGCCGCAGGTCGTACGCGTACGCGCAGATCGTGTGCGGCGAGAAACCCCGGTCGACCAGATGATCCAGGAACCGGCAGGCCGCCGTGACCGGTTCACCGTCCCCGTCGACCAACCGCACTCGCCGTACGACACCGCCATCGCGTTCCTTGACCACCCGCACACCGGCCTCCCCGAGCCTGCACTCAGGTGGCCCAACGAACCCTGCACCTCGATCGCCACGGCGTCGGTGCAGGCGTCACTCGAAGGTGTCCAGATAAGGAGATGCTGGGCCGGTACTCCTTCCAGCTTCCCGACCTGCCTGGCGGAATGCGCCCCCTGCGCGATCCGGACACCGCCGAGGTTCGAGTCCCCGCTCCGCTCTCGCCGGGCAGGAACGTAACCGCCCCGGCGGCAGGCTGACGTCAGGGGCAGTGGCGTGCACGAAGCCTGTCGAGTCAGGTGCTGAGCGCGTGTCCGGTTGTTGAGTCGATGTGCTCTGGGATCTCGTCATGGCGATCGCCCACGGTCGGGGTCCCGGTTGGCTCGAACATGAGAATTGCGGCGCCGGACGGAGCGTACGGCTTGTGCTCTGTGCCTCGGGGGACGGTGAAGACCGCCCCCTGTGGGAGCAGGACCGTGCGCTCCCCGTCGGGCTCGCGCAGGGAGATGCGCAGCTCGCCGTCGAGTACCAGGAAGAACTCGTCGGTGTCGTCGTGGACGTGCCAGATGTGTTCGCCCTCGACCTTGGCGATGCGGACGTCGTAGTCGTTGACGCGCGTGACGATGCGGGGGCTCCACAAGGCGTCGAAGGAGGCTAGAGCCTTGCTGAGGGGGATGGGTTCGCTGCTCATGGGCTCATCTTGAGCCGTTTCGCTTGACCGCTGCGAGTGCTAGGAATTGCACATGGCGAAAGAATCCTCGCAGGCAGCTCACGCGGCGGGCGGACACCGGGTCGTCGTGATCGTGGACGAGAACTCGAACCCCTTCGAGCTCGGCTGCGCGACCGAGGTCTTCGGTTTGCGCAGACCGGAGATCGGCCGTGATCTCTACGACTTCAGGCTCTGTTCCCCCGAGCCCCGCACCATGATGCGAGACGGATTCTTCACGCTCACGGGAGTCGCCGACCTGGAAGCGGCCGACGAGGCGGACACTTTGATCGTCCCCAACCGCCCGGACATCGAAGTGCCCCGCCGTCCCGCCGTGCTCGATGCCGTCCGCCGGGCACACGCCCGAGGTGCGCGCCTGGTCGGCTTCTGCAGCGGCGCCTTCACACTGGCCGAGGCCGGAGTCCTCGATGGGCGCCGGGCCACCGCGCACTGGCAGTGGGCGGATTCCTTCCGGGCCCGCTTCCCCTCTGTCCAGCTCGAAGCAGACGTGCTGTTCGTGGATGACGGTGACATCCTCACCGCGGCAGGCAGCGCAGCCGCGCTCGATCTTGGGCTGCATGTGGTCCGTCGCGACTACGGCGCGGAGATCGCCAACTCCGTGAGTCGGCGGCTGGTCTTCGCGGCGCACCGGGACGGTGGGCAGCGGCAGTTCGTGGAGCGTCCCATGCCCGACCTGCCGGACGAGTCCTTGGCACCTGTCCTGGCCTGGGCCCAGGAACGGCTGGACTCACCGCTCACCGTGTCCGGCCTTGCGGCGCGTGCGGCGGTCAGTCCGGCGACGCTGCATCGCCGCTTCCAGGCGCAACTGGGCACCACGCCGCTGGCGTGGCTGACGGGGGAACGGCTTGCTCTGGCGTGCCGGTTGATCGAGCGAGGTGAGTCCCGGTTCGAGGTAGTCGCGCGACGCAGCGGGCTTGGCACCGCTGCCAATCTGCGCACTCTGATGCGCCGCGAGACCGGCATCACACCGTCGGCGTACAAGCGCCGGTTCGGGCGGGAGGCGAACTGACCGCGGGCATCCCCTGCCGACGAACCACGTGTGCTTCATCGTCTGCTATCGCCAGGGGCGAGCAGGCTTGTCAGCTCCGAGATCGCCTCGGGAGAGGGCTTGAAGTAGCGGCGGACGTTCTCCGGCTTCTTGTGCCGGGACTTCGCCATCAGCATCAGCAGGGAGGCACCCTGCTCGCCGAGGTGGGTGAGGGCGGAGTGGCGGTACTCGTGCAGGTCCCAGCCAGTCCCCGGACCGCGTACGGCGGTGTGCTCATCGAGGAGGGCGCGGGCCTGGCAATAGGACAGGCGGGCCAGCCCGGTGTCCGGGCACACATCGCGCGCGCTGACGATCTTCCCCGGGCCGGGTCGGCGGTGGGTGACGAACACCGGTCCGCAGGTACGGCCGCGCAGCAGCCGGGGCAGGAGCCGGGCGGTGCCGGCGTCCCAGTAGACGGTCTCCAGCACGAAGTCCTCGCGCGCCTGCCCGCGGCGCCGGGCCTTGCTCCGGGCGCCCTTGGCCTTGACCGGGCAGCGGCGGGCGGCGAGGTCCAGGTCCTCGATGTTCACTTCGAGGACCTCCTCGGACCGCCCGGCGGTCTCGTAGAGCGTCCGCCACAGCGTCTTCTCCCGCAGGTGCACCTCGCGCCGGGCGATGAGCCGGTCCACGGCCATCTTCGATCGGGCCGGGGTCTCGGAGTCCGGCACCGCCAGCCGCTTCGTCCAGGCCGGGACAGCCGGACCGTCGTAGCCGTACTCCGCACACCAGCCCAGCACCGCCGCCCGGCGGGCGTTCCAGGTGTTGACCGCCGCGGTGCCCCACAGTAGTTCCAGGGCCTCGCCGATCTCGTCGTTCGCGACCGACCCGAGCGGGCGGGCCTCCCCGATCCGCTCGGCGGTCTTGCCGTCCCCGACCCCGTAGCTGCGGACGGTGTTCGGGTTGCGCAGTGAGTCGAGGAAGGCGTCGGCCGCCGCTCGGACGGTCAACGCCTTCCCGGCCGGCAGTTGTACGACGGTGGGCACCGCTTCCCCCTTGCCACGGATAACAGGGCCGCTTCAACGTACAGCCCGGAGAACGTCACCGCAGGTGACGAACCAAGCTCCCGCAGATAATTGGGCGTTATCCGTGGAACAACTTCAGAGCCGCCCCGTCACCGGCACCCCGCCGACCGCCCACCAGGGCCGACGAACGCTTAGCGCACGATCTGACATGGATGTTCCTCAGCCCCCAAGAGCCCCGTGGGTTCAGGGAAACTGAAGGCTCTTCAGCGCGAACCCGCGGGTCGCAAGCTGTGCTCTGTGGGGGTCGGCCCCCCGAGTTCCTTGCCAACTCACGGCAAGGCGTCCTGGCCCGTGGGCATCGTCGCCTCGTGGAGATGTTCCTCAACCGGACCCAGGTGCTGGTCATGGGCCAGGACGATCTCGTCCGCGAGGTTGAGGATGCGGATGGTGCCTTCGGGGAACTGGACGGTGATACCGACGGCGAAGTCGTAGTTGCCGTGCTGGTAGCGGATCTCCCGGACGGAGAGGATCCGCTGGCCGATGAACCGGGTCATGGGGAACTCGGGCAGGTCGTCCTCGACCGTGATGTGGCCGCACTCGTCCATGTCGTAGGGGCCGTGGGGCTGGTCGATCTCCAGGGACAACCCGTCGCCCGGTGTGTGGAACCGGACGGGGCCGAGGCCGTCCATGTGCAGCCACATGTGCAGGAGGGAGGACTCGGTCTCCTGGTAGTGGTGCCAGGACGTCGTCACCCTCAGCAGGCGCCTTCCGACCAGGTTCTCAGCGTTGATCATCCGCCGATGCTGCCACGACGTTCCACGATTCGGCATTGGTTTCCAGGAGGCGCCGTGCGGAGTCCGCTTAGGACTCGGAGGACTAGGATCTGACGAGTTGCTGTGCCGTCGAAGAGACGTCGTAGTCGACGAGCAGGGCAGCATGTCCGACGCAACCGACATTGATGTTGGTTGCCCCGTTCAGCTTGGTACTGGCGTCGGGGTTGATGATCTCATCGCACCAGGACCACAAGGTCGAGTAGTGCACGTCTCCGGGAGTCTCATCCCCTGAGTTGAGGTCAGTCAGGAACGCGCTGCCCACTTGCATCTCGCGACATGACGGGAGGAACCCCGCGCACAGTGACGCCGTGTATGTTCCGTGATTCGGCCCACCGATCGACACCCAGTCGTCTACGGCCTCAACGCCGCCAAGGTTCTTGAGGTAGAAGCGAGTGCTCAGTCCTCCCATGGAATGGCTGATGATGTCGACCTTGTCCGATCCCGTACGGGCTCTCAGCCGGTTAACGGCCTCACGGATTTCTTCGGCCGTCTCCGTGTTGGACTGCTGCGTGTTGTAGGAGATGGCCTCTAGCCGGTCCCCCTGGTAGCCGGCGGCTCTGAAGTCACCAAGCATGAGTGACCAGTTCCATGAGGCGCCGGACCAACCGTGGACGAAGAGGACTGGGTCGGGTGTGTTCGCGGCCTGCGCTGGCGCACAGAACAGGAGCGAAGCGGACCCGAGACACGTCATGGCTACGAGTGAAGACAAGCGTCTGGGCCATGCTGGCATGGTGGCTCCACAGGTAAGGGGTGCGCGGGCAAGGCGAGGGTCACGAAGCGAGGCGAACCTGGAAACTGCCGGTGTGAGCAACAGGCTGCCGGGCGCGTCTGCTTATGGTGCCTTGCGGGCAGCGTGACGTGTCTATGAGTAGTGCATCCTCAAAACGAGGGAGTCACGTATGCCGCACGCCGCACGCTGCACGCCGCTCCCCGCCAGGGTGGCCGGTCTAGCAGTGGCGCACCAGCACCCATGTCGGTGACATCATCATCGGAGTCCTCACCTACTGGGCCCCCGATGCACACTCTGACTCACGGGTGCGTGATGCTGCTTGACTGGCGTCGTTGCAGGCCGGTTGAAGCAGGCACGAGCAAGGCAGGCCGTGAGCAGGGTTTCCGACGACAGGTCAGGCAGACATGTCTCTCCCAGTGTTTCGGAGTCTTCCATCAGCTCGGCTGAAGCAGTAGGAGAGCTTATTGATGGTCACCTTCGGGACACAGGGTGACGCCCAGGCCATTGCCCGAGCTCTCTCGCGTGCCGGCCTGCGTCCGCAGCGGTCGATGCGTGCCAGACCCCTTCTGCAGCCGCGGTGCAGGGCGGCGATGATGGCCGCATCACGCAGTCATACGGCGCCGGGCCCGCTGGCAAACAACCCGCATACCCTTGGGAAATCCCCTCTAGCGATTCCCAGACCTCGCCTCTACTGTCATCGGCATGCCGAACCTGCCTGACGTCGTACTCTGGTCCATACCGGCTTTCATCCTGCTTACCGGCCTGGAGATCGTCGGCTACCGTCTGCACCCCGACGAGGATGCTGCCGGGTACGAGGCTAGAGACACCGTCACTAGCTTCAGCATGGGCCTCGGCAGCCTCGCCTTCGACGCCTTCTGGAAAATCCCCATCGTTGCGATCTACACCGCCGTTCACGAAGTGACCCCGCTGCGCATCCCCGTCCTGTGGTGGACGATCCTGCTCATGTTGCTCGCGCAGGACCTCTGCTTCTACTGGCAGCACCGCGGCCATCACGTTGTCCGGATCCTGTGGGCCTGCCACGTCGTGCACCACAGCAGCCGCAGGTTCAACCTCTCCACCGCACTGCGGCAGCCCTGGACCAGCCTCACCTCCTGGCCCTTCTACCTGCCCCTGATTGCGCTCGGGGTTCACCCGGCGGCCTTGGCGTTCTGTCACTCAGTCAATCTCGTCTACCAATTCTGGATCCACACCGAGAGGGTCGACAGGCTTCCCCGGCCCTTCGAATTCCTACTCAACACGCCCTCACACCATCGCGTCCATCACGCCTCCCAGGGTGGCTATCTGGACCGCAACTTCGGCGGCATACTCATCATCTGGGACCGACTGTTCGGCTCGTTCGTGTCTGAGACCGACCGGCCCGTATACGGACTCACTAAGAACATCGAGACGCACAATCCGCTGCGGGTTGCCACACACGAGTATCTTGCGATTGTCCGGGACGTCAAAGCAGCCAGCAGCTGGCAAGAGCGGGGCGGACGGCTGTTCGGCGGTCCGGGCTGGCAGCCCGCGCTGGTTCCCCCTCCCCCCGGCCCCCTGCCGCGAGCACCGCGGCGTCTGAGCCCGCCTCGTGAGCACGTGTCCTGCTTGCAGGAGAGCGGCACAGCCGCATGGCAAAAATCCGACATCTCAGGGTGCCGTCGTCGCGCCCGCTGATGGCCGTGAAGTGGATGATGCCGGTGGGGTTCACCTGACAGCAGCAGCCGGCTCCGCCAGCCCTGGTGGGTGAGCGTCCGGCAGAGCGGCGCCCCGACGGACATGGGAAGGGCCTCGCCCGGAGCGCATGCGGCGGCCTGCCCATTTCCGCTTCGGGCCCGGAGACTAGGCCGCCGTCAACGGGTCATCGATGAGCCCCTGCCCCGCCTCCTGAGCTGCCAACAGCTTCACCGCCGAGACGCGGTTCAGCAGCGGCGGCCGCCGGGGCAGCTGATGAAGGGACTGCGGCTTGCCGGCGAAGGACCGATCGCTCCTTGTCCGGGCTGCGGAATCGGATACCAGGCCAAGACCACAAGTAGTAGTATCTCCGCCACCGAGGAGGATCCGTACTGCGTCTGTGGCGAGGCGTAGTTCCGCAGCGTGCCCGGCTTGGAGCGTATGTCGTCGCTCATGCGGGCGGTGCACTGCGATGACCACCCTCGGTGACAGCGTCTTCAAGCGGGCATGGGAGCCGCCAGAGGAAGCAGCCCTTTCCTCGACCGGTAGCGGAAACCGTGGAGCACGAGCCGGAGGGCATCGCTGTCCTGGCCCAGCTCCTCCTCCGCTGGATGCCCAGGCGGCCGGGAAGGGTCTGGCTGCAGGCATGCGGACCCGCCGTTGAGAGATGAGCATCGACCGCTTCGAGGCGATCGCGAAGCGACTGACGAATGCCGGCTGCATACTTCGTCAGCCGGTCTGCAACGTGTAGATGAAGCGCCCTGAGCGATACTGCCGAACGTGCCGGAACCCAGCGAGTAACCCTGAGTACGTGACGGCGGGCATGAACCCTTTCGGCGCCGCGCTAACCGGTTAGAGCGGCCCCTGAAACCGGCTAGCCGGACTCTGAGCTCCGCTGGCCGCTGCTCCCTCCATGTCCGGCCGCCGCCCCGTCGGTGGTGACGCTGAGAGGCTTGCTGCACGCCGCTCATAAACGCAGGCCGTAATCGCCGATCGACGGGCAGGGTCCGATGGATCCCCTCTGTATCTGCCATTTGCACGCGAGTCATGTGAGACAGTCTGGCGGTCCGAAACGCGCCGCAAGGACGAATCCCACGTGTTGGGCACGATCCCGCACGCCCCTGGCCGCCCATCCGGCCAGTCATGACCCCGGCCGTATGTAGCCCGTGCATAGACTTGTGCAGCACCCCTTCGAGCGATTGCTGCACGCGTCGAGAGCAGCCTGTTCCGCGTAGCACTGCCAAGCGCACCCGGTCGACTTGAGTAGTGACTACACCTCGCAGCAGGGCTCACCGCTTCTATGCTTGCCGCAAGGGTGAGGTCGTAGCGCAGAGGTAGACGCACTGGCCAGCTAAGCCAGGACACGTTGGTTCGAATCCAGCCGCCTCACCCGCTTTGGTAGCCGCCATTCGCGAAGAGGCTGGCCCGTGAGGCCGCATGTGCCAGCCAGAACTTCAACCGAGGCGAGCCGCGAGCGGACGGACGTCACGCACGCAATGTGGTTGTTAGGGCTGCTCCGTAGAGGGCTGATCGAGGTCAGAGGCTTGCCCAGCTCGCGACAGCCGGTCGCCGTGCCGCTAACTGCGAAGTCGCCCTGGCGGCCCACGGTTTGGGCTCGTAGATTCATGGCGAGCAGGCCTCCAGACGTGGAATCAAGCACAGCGGGCCTTCTTCCTCACCGAGGTCGGCGCCTTGGATGACCCGGCACCGGGCACGTGCCCACGGCCCTGGAGTGCCGCGTGGCGCCTGAGTGCTCTTCTCCTTACCCTCCCGCGCCAGGCCGGTTCGCCGTCCGTTACGGGATCCTCCCCGTGCCCACAGTCTGCCTGCGGGGCCCTGCCCGCAGGCTCATGGTCACTTCTTGCCTAGAGGATGAGTGTTCCGGGCACCTGACACGCATTCGTGGCTGCCTCGCTGAGTCTTCGGCACCCAGTCAAGGGGCGGTTCACTCGTCGCGGTCTGCGATTAGGCAAGGGTGCCACCGGCAGCTTTCGGAGATTCCTCTCGCTCGACTACCCGGCCCTCAGGACACCATTGCTAGGACCGTGTCCTACCCGGTCAGCCTGAGGAGGTGTCTGTCGTCGCAGATGGCTTGCGGTGAGGCCGGGCAACGCCAGGCAGTTGCGGGGGTGCGTTCACAGCGGTGGTTGAGCAGACGGTACCGGGTCAGCCGGACCGTGGTCCGTTCGATCGCCAGCCGGCGGTACCCCGGAGCCGTAGCCCGAGGACCTTCTGTTGCAGCCGGTCCCCGCACTCCCGTTTACCAGATCCCACCAGCAATGAACCAGCTCAGTCACTGGAGTACTGAGGGCACGCAGCACCGCACCATTGACTAGTTCATGCCAGCACCGGACGATGTGCCCGGACATCCCGCACGTGTCGCACACCCACACTCCACCCAGGAGACAGCATGCGACTTCGAACCCGCGGAAGAAGGTTCGCCACTCTCGCGGCCCTTCTGGCGCTCGCCCTCACGGCGCCCCTTTCCGCAGGCGTGAACCAGGCCGGAGCCGACTCGGAGCCGACACCCGCCGCCGAGGAAGTGATCCGCCAATACGAGATCCACGGCCCATCCACCGCCACAGAACGCACTGCCCTTGCCGCTACCGGAGTATCCATCGACGAGGCGGATGACCACAGCATCGTCGTCAGCGCCAACTCCTCCCAGCTGCGAAAACTCCGAGTGCTCGGCCACCGCCCCGAGGCGCTGCCAGCCCCGCCCGACCGGTCCGTCAAGGGCTTGGCAGTCCAGCCCTTCAACTTCCCCTCCGCCGACGCGAGGTACCACAACTTTGCGGAGATGAACGCCGAGATCGATCAGCGCCTCGCCGCTTACCCGTCGCTTATGAACAAGCGGGTTATCGGCAAGACCTACCAGGGCCGCGACATCGTCGCGATCAAGATCAGCGACAACGTCGGCACTGACGAGGCCGAGCCCGAGGTCCTCTTCACTCACCACCAGCACGCCCGCGAGCACTTGACCGTCGAGATGGCCCTCTATCTCCTGCGCGAGTTCGGCGCTGGCTACGGCACAGACTCCCGGATCACCAGCATGGTGAACAATCGCGAGATCTGGATCATCCCGGACCTCAACCCGGACGGCGGCGAGTACGACATCGCGAGCGGCTCCTACCGAAGCTGGCGCAAGAACCGCCAGCCCAACTCGGGTTCCCTCTACGTCGGTACGGACATGAACCGCAACTGGGACTACAAGTGGGGCTGCTGCGGCGGTTCCTCAGGCTCCAAGAGCTCCGCGACGTACCGGGGCGCGGCCCCCGAGTCCGCCCCGGAAGTGAAGGTCGTTGCCGACTTCGTCCGCTCCCGCGTCGTGGGTGGCAAACAGCAGATCACGGCTGCGATCGACTTCCACACGTACAGCGAGCTGGTGCTCTGGCCGTACGGCTGGACCACTGCGAACACCGCCGCAGGCATGACCCAGGACGACCGCAACGCCTTCGCCGCAGTGGGCCAGAAGATGGCAGCCAGCAACGGCTACACACCCGAGCAGTCCAGCGACCTCTACATCACAGACGGGTCGATCGACGACTTCCTCTGGGGCAGCCAGAGGATCTTCGGGTACACCTTCGAGATGTATCCGACGTCATCGTGGAACGGCGGCTTCTACCCGCCCGACGAGGTGATCGAACGCGAGACAAGCCGCAACAAGGATGCTGTCCTGCAGCTTCTGGAGAACGCCGATTGCATGTACCGCTCCATCGGCAAACAGGCGCAGTACTGCACCGCCTGACACACTGGCAGGGGTGCCCCGGGGAATCTGGGGTGCCCCTGCCGGGACCGGTCGTGACGAGCCCGCAGCGTTGAAGGCTGATCCGTTGTGAGTGTGGGCGTACACGGGTCTGCGGGCGGATGCGGCAGTTCGAGCGGCTGCTGCAGGTGGTCGGGGAAGCAGGGGCGGGGACAGTCCTGGTGGTGGCCGGCCGTGGTATCTGCCGCCGACGGGCCGGGTGCTGCTGGTAGCCGCTTAGAACCGTACGAACCTTCCGATGAGGCAGCTTGCGCCGCTGTTCGACGTCTCGCCTGCGACAGTGTGCCGGGTCATCCAGCGGCTGCGGCCGCTGCTGGCTATCGAGCCGGCCCCGCCCGGCCAGCGCGGTGGAACGGCTGTGGATCGTGGACGGCACCCTCATCCCGGTCTGCCGCCGGAAGGACGCATCTGTCAGGTTGCGAGCTTGCTGTTTGCTGACATTGGGCGCCAGCGGAGATAGGGATGGCGCGTCGGCGGAACTGCGAAGGCACAACGGCAGCGCCTCAGCATCGGCCCCGTCGTACCGCGCCGCAGGCGGCCCTGGCCGTGCTGCCTGCCGAGGAAGGGTGCACGCCGGGTGCCGCAGATCCGGGCGCGTGCCGAGCAGCCTTCGACTGCATGAGCACAGCAGGATGCCCCACGATGCTGGCGAGGCGGCAGCGGTTTCCGCTATGCGGTCCGGGACAAACTCAAGCGCCGTCCGACGATGAATACGCCCGCCGTCGACTTCCCTGAGCCATCCGTCACGGCCCCGCCCGAGAGCCCAGGGCACGGCATTGGCTGCATGGCCGCGCATCGTCAGCCACAGGCCAGGAGCTCGTCGGCGCCACGCACGCGTTCAGCGGTCTGCGGCAGACGTGTGGCGGCGCAGCAACTGCTGCCCATCTGCGTGTGACGCACATGTGCTCAGACAGAGCGCCTGCGGCAGGGGCCCCGAACCGGTGAGGAAGCTGGCCGGGTCGCGGGGGAGGCCGGTGCACTGCACAAAGTGCCGCCCCGCGACCCTGGCGCACCCATCCGGGAACGCCTGAACAGCAGCCATTCGGCTGTCCGAAGTCATGGGCGACTACTGATCTTTTCGTTAGTTCCGTGGGCTCGACCGTTTCGTTGGTGGGATCCTGGTGCGGTGTCTTTCAAGCCTTCGTCTGTTGTTCCTCCCTTGACGCGGCCGCAGTTGGCCGAGGCCCGGCGTGTGCGGGCGGCCGAGTTGTTCGACCAGGGACGTTCGGGTGCCGAGATCGCGCGGATGCTGGGGGTCAGTGACGAGAGTGTGCGGCGGTGGAAACGGGTCTGGGAGAAGGACGGCGCCGATGCCTTGCGTCGGCGCCCGGCCACCGGCCGCCCGCCCAAGCTGGACGATGACCAGGTCGAGCGGGTGCGGACCGCGCTGGAACAAGGCGCCCAGGTGCACGGTTTCGAGGCTGATCTGTGGACGCTGGAGCGGGTCGGCCTGGTCGTCGAGCGGGTGACCGGAGTGGTCCTGTCTCGGGCGTCGGTGTGGCGGTTGCTGACCGGCCGGCTCGGATGGAGCCTGCAGCGACCCGAACGGCGGGCCGTCGAACGCGACGAATCCGAGATCGCCCGCTGGATCGCTCACGAGTGGCCGCGGATCAGAAGGGGGCGCTGAACACACGTGCCTGGATCGTCTTCCTCGACGAATCCGGAGTGTCGCTGCTGCCGCAGGTCCGCCGCACCTACGCGCCCCGCGGCCGCACACCTCTGCTGCGGCACCGGCTGAACTGGAAGCGGGCGTCGATGGCCGGGGCCCTGGGATACCACTCCACCGACCCTGATCGAGGGGCTCGGCTGTGTTTCCATCTGAAGCCCGGCAGCTACGACACCACCGCTCTCATCGAGGTCCTGGAGCAGATGAAGGCGTTCTACCGCGGTGAGCGGGTGGTGCTGGTCTGGGACGGGCTGTCGGCTCACTGGAGCCGGGCCATGCGGGCCCGGGTCGCCGAGCAGGACTGGCTCACCCTGGAGCGATTACCTGCCTACGCGCCCGAGCTCAGCCCGGTGGAGCTGCTGTGGTCCTCGCTCAAGAAACGCGAGCTTGCCAACCTCGCCGGCGACCATCTCGCCGATGTCGCCGACGCCACCGAACAGGGCATCTACCGCATCAACCACAACCCGCAGTTGCCCTGGTCCTTCCTAGCCCACACCGGCCTCACCCTCCACCCATCAACCCCACCGAACTAACAAAAAGATTAGTAAAGCATGTTGCAGAAGTCTGTGTCCGGGCAGGTCAGGGCGGGTTTCGGGGCTGGCCTGCTCACGCGGCCATGGCGAGGTTGTGCATGTGGGCGACTGCTTGGACGGCGTAGTGGAGGCCGTTGCCGCGCTGGCGGCAGTCGCGGAGGATCTTGTAGTGCTTCATCCGGGCTAAGGTGTGCTCGACGCGGGCACGGACGCGTCGGTGTTCGGCGTTGTCTTCTTCCTGGCCGCGCAGGAGGGGGCGGCCGGCCCTTCTGCGGTGGGGCACGATCAGGCCGGTGCCGAGGCAGGCGCCGTCCGCGATCACCGTCGTCCCGGCCGCCGTGGCTGGCAGGCCCGACTCCCGCCACACGTGGGCGTCGGCCTTGTTGCCCGGCGCCGGCCGGGCTGAGGCGATGACCAGGCGGCTGTCCGCGTCGATGATGACCTGCACGTTCGCCGAGAACCGGTAGTTGCGGGAGGAGGCTCCCACGGTGCGGTCGCGGACCGGGATCAAGGTTCCGTCCACGATCCACAGCCGGTCCACGTCGGCGACCGGCCGCGGGGCCGGCTCCAGAGCCAGCAACGGACGCAGACGGTGGATGACCCGGCAGACGGTGGCCGGGGAGATCCCGAAGACGGGGCGAGCTGCCGCATGGTGAGGTTGGTGCGGCAGTAGACGGCCACCAGCAGAACCCGGTCGGCCAGCGGCAGGCACCACGGCCGGCCACCACCGGGACCGTTCCCGCCCCGCTCCTTTCACCAGCTTCGCGAACCGGTCGATCCGCAAGCCCGTGAACGTCTCGACCCACACCGGCTCAGCCCGCAACACCCCACCCATACAGGAGAAATGCCCGGACCGGGGCCTTCTGCAACACCCTTTCGCCGCAACACCGATCAAAGTCACCGTTGCCTTTAGAGGCATATGCCCAACCAGGCGCCATTCCCCCAGGTCAGCCGCATGCTTCGACTGGCTACTTGGCCACGAGACAGCCTCGTCCGCTAGGCGTCGTGTGCCACTGGTCGCACGTGTACGGGAGGCAGCACGGAGAACTGCCGCTGGGTGAAGTGAAATTCGGCCAGCACGGACCGTGCGCGCGTGAATCGGCTGGCTGGTCTTCAGGAAGAAGCTGCAGGGCTTCGAGCATTTCAACTCCCATTGGCAGAGACTGAACAGGGAGAGGGGCGGACAGGCCGCTACTCACCTCACCGGGCAGGATTCCACGGGCCCATTGACAACGAGTGAGTAGGTTCCCCTCAGGACACTGGCAATGCGCCAGCCGCAGATCGTGATCGTCATGCTTGAACGGCTTGCCCTCGGCAGCAGCTGCCCTGGGATCGGGTCTGGCGGCGGGATCGCAAGCCGGACCAGCCGAGACGGTGGGCGAAGCCGTGGACGGGCTGGACAGCGTGGGCGGTGACCCTGTGTCGGATCTCGTCGCAGATGCGCAGCATGCGGGGTGCCGGGTACAGGGTGGCGGGCGCTCGCTGGCTCGGACGACTTCTCCCCGGCTCACCCGGCGATCGTCCAGCTGCTGCAAGGCAGGTCGGCTAGCAGCCTGATTACCAGTGGTTGGAGGTTTCTGTCCTGAGCCGGTGACGCAGCGCGAGGGCGCAGACGGCACCGCTCTGCCACTATGGAGTGATGACCCGGCCCGACTTGCGAATCAGCCTGGACGACGCCACATGGCGCGGATTGCTCGCGCTCGCCGAGCGTTACCACACAACCCCGGAACACATGGTGAAGAGCTGGGCAGAAGGCGAGGTAGCCCGTCGGCTCGGCCAGATGCTTGCCGATTTGCCCGCGGAGCTTATCGTCCCCAAAGTGGGCACGTTCGTCGAGATGCCGGCCCCTGAGCAGTACCGGTGCTGGGCGATCAGCGGCTATCGACCGGCCGGGGCCGATGAATCGCTGACCGCCAATCTCATGGTGATCTCGGGTGAATTGCCGCCCGACTTCTACTTTGTGGCTCGAACGCTACGATGCTGGGCCGAACTCGCCGCGGTGGCGCGCAGGGCCGTCAGGGACAGGCTTGCATTGCCCGCCCGCACGGCTCTGGGCGGCCCTGAGCTGACCTTTGGCAGTGGCCAGCGCTGGACGCTCCGCTTCGCCGACTGCGACGCACCCGGCCTGACCGAACTCGGCGTGCTGGTGGACTTCAACGGTACTGTGGTCACCGGCATCGACGACCTTACGGACGCCGCGGAAGGCTGACCGACTCGTCGCCGTCTCATTGGCAGGGGGCGCGCCGTAGAGGCTTCAGGGCGGTGGCCGCGTTGGCACCGTGACCGAGGTGTGCTGGCCGCAATCGTTTTCGTGGCCACGTCGGGCTGTACCTGGCAGCGTTGTCCGGTGATCGCCCAGGCGGCGCCAGGCGGTTCCGGTATCAGTGGCCAGGGTGTTACCGGCGCACTCCGTGTCGGGATTCGGCTGCGGTGAAGACACGTCCGAGCAAGTCCGGGGCCTCGTCGCTGCAGGGATTCCGATAGTGGTGCGGTGCGTGCGGCAGAGCTGCACGGTGATCCTGTCAGCAGCCAGCACGGCCTCACACCCCGGCCCCGGGGCCAGCCCTTACACACACCAGCAGCGCTTCGGCTGCGGAGTAAGTAGAAGTTACTCATGGCGGCAGGCTCGCGGAGACGCAGCGTTGGAAGCATGATGTCTTGACCGGTATGAGACGTATCGAGTTCTGAGCCAAGGCCTCGGTGTGGTCGAGTGGTGAGGGCCGCAGGCGACGCCGTCCCTCCTTCAACACAGCAGCCAGACCGCAGTTGTCCCCGGAATCTTCAATCAGCTCAAGCCGTTGCGTCCGCTTTACTGCCTTCCGCTCGGAGGAACGTCACCGTGGTGTCTCCAGGAATCCAATTTCGCTGGCACTGCCTCCAGGGCAGCAGGGCCGGCCAGCCTGCCGCCCTGTCACGCCGGGCCATCCTGGTGTGATCCACTACGGGAAGGGCATTGACAGTGGAGGAGACCAATACACAGGCAGCCGCCCGTCTATGTGATGCGGCACTGCTCACTCACGGACGTGGGCGGGTGTACCGGAGTCCAACGCAGCCCCTGTCGCATTGCTGATGCATGAAATGATCGCTTGGAGACCTGGGAGGTACCCCGTGGGCTCTACGGAAACGCAGACCATCCCAATCGGAGATCGAGCGAAAATGTCAGGTGCAGTCAAAGCATCCTCAATGTTCACTGCAACGCCGGAAGCTCTTAGCCCGGCCCGGACAGGCCGAATGCGCTGACCTTAGGCATTCGCATGCCTTGAGCACTCCTATCCCAGGGATGTTTCCATGTCAGTATCCAGCCCTAGGCAACACACTTCTTACGGCCACAGAGAGAGCCGACCTCCTCTTGCGCCAGGTGCTCGGGCCGTTATTGGACATCTCGAGCAGCTCCTGAGGGATCCCCTTAAGCTCTTGCGGAGCTGCTCGAACGCTGCGCCTGTCGTTCGCCTCAAGGTAGCTCATGTGAGTGTTTACCTCGTGTGCGACGCGGACCTAGCCCGTGAGATGCTGATCAATAAGAACGGTGTCTTTGAAAAGGGTGGACCGATCTACGAGGCGGGGAGATCGATCGTACCCAATAGCCTAGTCGTCTGCCCAGCCGATGTGCATCGAGGCCAGCGTACGATGATGCAGCCGGCCTTTTCGCCGAGGTCAATCGGTGCGGCTGAATCTGTAATGTCAGAAGAAGGCGAGCAAGCCAGCAATAGCTGGCGTGACGGTCAGGTGCTGGATGTCCTGACGGAATCAGGACGCATCACTCACCGAGTCGTGGCGCGCACTCTGATGCCATCTGTCACAGAGGCAATTGACGTTGACCACCTCCTTGAAGTGGTGAAGGACCTGACCCGTCTGGTAGCGCTGCAAGTCGTTGTGCCGAAGTCGGTGCGCCGTGTCATCCCGACCCTCGACAGCCGTTTCGCTGCCGCCGTCGACGGAACCCGCCAGGCGGCACAGGAAATCATCGCAGCCAGCCGCGCTTCGGAAACCCGGGATCAAGGGCTTCTGGGAGTTCTCATGCAGCAAGATGAATCGGGAGGCGCACGGCTGACGGATGAGGAACTGTGCGATCAGATCATCACACTCTTCACTGCGGGCACGGAGACAACGGCAAGCAGTCTCGCATGGGCAATGCACATACTGTCCATCCGGCCCGATCTTGAGCGCCGCCTGCATGCCGAGCTGGACAGGATGCCCCCCGGACCGATTTCCTTCAAGAGTGATCTCGGCAACCTTCCGTTTACCTGCAACTTCATAAGCGAGACGCTACGCTGCTATCCATCGAACTGGCTGCTGAGCAGAAGCGTGGTCGAGTCCGCCAAACTGGGTCCCTATGTTTTCCCCGCCGAGTCCAGCCTCATGTTCAGTCCTTATCAGATACACCGGAATCCGAAATACTATGAGCACCCGCACCAATTCGACCCGGACAGATGGGATGGCCGGCCGCCGACCGTGTCACGGCGTGCCTACATCCCCTTCGGGATGGGGGCGCGAGGCTGCATTGGTGACCGGTTTGCTGTCAGCGAGATCGCTAACCTTCTCGCCACGATCACCCGTCGCTGGTCTCTGCGTCCTGTACCCAACGCACAGATCCGTAGCAAGCGTCCCTACTTCTTTGCCGCTCCCTACGGGTTGCAGCTGCAGGTAGTGAGGCGCCGCCCACTATCCTGAGTCTTCTTGGACAGGCTGACTTGGACGATGGATGCTGCCTTTGTGGCCCTCGCGGAGCGCTGATGGTGGTTGGGTCAGGGCAGCGGGTTCACACTGTGACTGCAGGGGCGCCTGCGCTGTCGGACTCGAAGGGTCAGCTTCCTCAGTGAGCTTCTTCAACTCGGGTTCGGCCGGAGGCGCTCAAGAGCGTCTGACCTGCACAGACACTTCAGGTGGGTCACCCGATCGGTGGGCAAGCTGAAGAAGCTCAGTGATTCCTAATGCCGTCTGTCAAGCTGCGAGGGCGGTCGGCGGTTCGGGCTCGTAGCACCGTCCGTCGCGGAGAAGGGCCCAGAGGACGTTGACCCGGCGGCGGGCGAGGGCAAGGACGGCTTGGGTGTGGCGCTTGCCTTCTGCGCGTTTGCGATCGTAGAACCGGCGTGACTCGTCGCTCCGTCGGATGCTGAACAGCGCGGAGGTGTAGAGGACGCGCTGGAGCCGTCGGTTGTAGCGCTGCGGGCGTTGCAGGTTGCCGCTGATCTTTCCGGAGTCACGCGGGACCGGTGCGACGCCGCCGAAGCCGGCGAGGCGGTCGGGGGTCCCGAAGACGGACATGTCGCCGCCGGTAGGGGCCAGGAACTCGGCTCCGAGGATGATGCCGAGGCCGGGCATGCTGGTGATCACATCGAAGTGGCGGTGGTCGCGAAACCGGGCCTCGATGAGCTTGTCCAGTTCGGCGACCTGCTCGTTGAGGGTCATCACCTCCTTCGCCAGGGTGTGCACCATCTGGGCGGTCAGCGTCTCCCCGGGCAGGCTGGTGTGCTGGCGCTCGGCCGCTTCGACCGCGGTTGTGGCGAGCTGGTCGGCGCGGAGGACCTTGCGGTTGCGCAGCCAGGTCTCCAGGCGCCTGGCGCCGAGCCGGCGGACAGCCGCGGGGGTCTGGTAGCCGGTCAGCGGACCCTTGTTGGTGAGGTCCAGGGCCCGCTCCAGGCCGGGGAAGATCCCGGTCAGTTGGGCCCTCAGCCGGTTGACGGTGCGGGTTCGGTCGGCGACCAGGTCTATGCGCCGACCGGTGAGAATCTTAAGGTCGATGACGGTTTCGTCGCTGGGGCGCAAGGGGTGCAGATCGCGGCGGATGCGAACCTGGTCGGCGATGACGGCGGCATCCTTGGCGTCGGTCTTGCCTTCGCCGCGGTAGCTCTCGGAGGCGCGGTGGATGGCGCGGCCGGAGATGTAGTTCACCAGCTGGTCGTGGTTGAGGAGGATGCCTATGGCCAGGGCGGCTCCGCCGTCGGCCAGGTCGATGCCCCAGGTCACCTCGTCGCCCAGGGCCAGAACGTCGGTGAGAAGTTCGAGGAGTTCGGGCTCGTCGTTGGCGACGCGCCGCGACAGCAGCCGACGGCCACTCTCGTCGATCACGACGCAGTGGTGGTGGGCCTTGCCTGCGTCGATGCCGGCCCAGATCGCGACCATCATGCCTCCGTGCGGTGGGGTGTGCTGGGTGCTCCCGACGGACGACCTCGCTGTCGATTCCCTACGGAGCGATCATTCGCAATTCCTAATTGGCAGCCGAGTCGTCGTGGGGCGCCGGGCGGCCAATCACTGGAAGCCACAAGCGGCAGAGCCTTTTGAACCACACCCGGCACCCCTGGGTGGGAGAACCATACGAAGGGCTCGCCCTGTCCCGGTGCACAACGTAGGGAGCCTCTTTCATCCTGTGCTGGAGGGTGAAATGGGCTGGTCAGCGGGTGTGGTGACGAGGCAAGGCCTCTCGTCGTTGGCGTGGTGATTCCACTCAGCACACCGGCGACCGAAGGGGCCCTGTTGGTTCCGTATCCTGCCATGCCCGACGTCCCGCAT
>NZ_JBHTSA010000103.1:0-29267 GCF_042795405.1 Streptomyces sp. NPDC056480
GCCCCGGGTCCGCCGGCTCCCGCAGCACGATGGACGACACGACCTACACGCACCATACGAACCGCACGTACAAGAGGAAGGCAGCACGCCGATGACGCGGGTGCTGGTGGTCGAGGACGACGCGCAGCTCGCACGAGCGCTGGTGATCAACCTGCAGGCGCGCCGATACGTGGTGGATGCGGCGCCGGACGGTGCCACGGCACTCTCCCTCGCCGCCGCCGAACCACCGGACGTACTGATCGTCGACCTGGGGCTGCCGGACATGGACGGCGTCGACGTCATCAGGGCGTTGCGGCGCTGGAGCCGTTCCCCCGTGCTCGTCCTCTCGGCACGCAGCGGTTCCGAGGACAAGATCCGGGCCCTGGACGCCGGCGCCGACGACTACATGACCAAGCCCTTCAGCATGGACGAGCTTCTCGCGCGTCTGCGGGCCGCCACCCGGCGTACGGCGGAGGCGTCGGGGGAGGCGCCGGCCACGGGCGGCGGACGGGTCGTCACCGACGAGTTCACCGTCGACCTGGTGGCGAAGAAGGTGAAGCGGGTCGACCAGGACGTACGGCTCACCCCGACCGAATGGCATCTGCTGGAAATACTGATCTGCAACCCGGGGCGGCTCATCAGCCAGCGCCGGCTGCTCCAGGAGGTGTGGGGCCCGAGCTACAGCACGAAGACGAACTACCTGCGGGTCTACATGGCCCAGCTGCGACGGAAGCTGGAAGTGGACCCGTCGCATCCCCGCTATCTGATCACCGAACCCGGTATGGGCTACCGGTTCGAACCGTAGAGCCGTAGGAGAGACGCAGAACATGGGACGCGGAAAGCTGCGCATCTACCTGGGAGCGGCGCCGGGCGTCGGCAAGACGTACTCCATGCTCTCCGAGGGGCACCGGCGGGTCGAACGCGGTACGGACTGCGTCGTCGCGTTCGTGGAGCACCACAACCGGCCCCGTACCGAGGTCATGCTGCACGGCCTGGAGACGATTCCGCGCCGGACCATCGAGTACCGGGGGACCTCCTTCACCGAGATGGACGTGGACGCCGTGCTCGCGCGGCGGCCCGCCGTCGCGCTCGTCGACGAGCTGCCGCACACGAACGTCCCGGGCTCGCGGAACGCCAAGCGCTGGCAGGACGTCGAAGAGCTGCTCGCCGCCGGCATCGACGTCGTGTCGACGGTCAACATCCAGCACCTGGAGTCCCTCGGGGACGTCGTCGAGGCCATCACGGGCATCCGTCAGAAGGAGACCGTCCCGGACGAGATCGTCCGGCGGGCCGACCAGATCGAGCTGGTCGACATGTCGCCCCAGGCGCTCCGCCGCCGCATGGCGCACGGCAACATCTACAAGCCGGACAAGGTCGACGCGGCCCTGTCCAACTACTTCCGGCCCGGCAACCTGACCGCCCTGCGCGAGCTGGCCCTGCTGTGGACCGCCGACCGGGTCGACGAGTACCTCCAGGAGTACCGGACCGAACACCGCGTCTCCAAGATCTGGGGCTCCCGGGAACGGATCGTCGTCGGGCTCACCGGCGGGCCGGAGGGCCGGACCTTGATACGCCGTGCCGTACGGCTGGCCGAGAAGGGCGCGGGCGGCGAGGTCCTCGCCGTCTACATCTCGCGCAGCGACGGTCTGACCTCGGCGTCGCCGAAGGAGCTGGCGGTCCAGCGGACCCTCGTCGAGGACCTGGGCGGCACCTTCCATCACGTCGTCGGCGACGACGTCTCCGCCGGGCTGCTCGAGTTCGCGCGCGGGGTGAACGCCACCCAGATCGTGCTCGGGGTGAGCCGCCGCCGGTCCTGGCAGTACCTCTTGGGACCCGGTGTCAGCGCCACGGTCGCCCGCGAGTCAGGTCCGGACCTCGACGTCCACATCGTCACTCACGACGAGGCCGCCAAGGGCCGTCGGCTCCCGGGTCCGGGGGGCGCCCGACTCGGCCGGTCGCGGACCATCTGGGGCTGGCTCGTCGGCCTGGCCGGTCCGGCCGTGCTCACGCTGCTACTGAGCACCGCCGCGCCCGACGTGGGCCTGGCCAACGACGTCCTCCTCTACCTCACGCTCACCGTCGCGGCGGCGCTCCTGGGCGGACTCAAGCCCGCCCTGGCCTCCGCGGCCTTCGGATCGCTGCTCCTGAACTGGTTCTTCACCCCGCCGATCCACGAGCTCACCATCGCCGACCCGCGCAACATCGTCGCCCTGGCGATCTTCGTGGGAGTGGCGATCTCGGTGGCCTCGGTCGTGGACCTGGCGGCGCGCCGGACGCATCAGGCCGCCCGGCTGCGGGCCGAGTCGGAGACCCTCTCGTTCCTCGCCGGGAGCGTGCTGCGGGGCGAGACGACCCTTGAGGCGCTCCTCGAACGGGTCCGGGAGAGCTTCTCCATGGAGTCGGTGGCCCTTCTGGAACGCCCCGACGAGACGGAACCGTGGTCCTGCGTCGCCGTCGTCGGCCACAGCCCGTGCGACCGGCCGGAGGACGCGGACGTCGACATGCCGGTCGGCGACCACCTCGCGCTCGCGCTGACCGGGCGGGTGCTGCCGGCGGAGGACCGGCGTGTGCTGGGCGCCTTCGCGGCCCAGGCCGCCGTCGTCCTCGACCGGCAGCGACTTGTGGGCGAGGCGGAGGAGGCCCGGAAGCTGGCGGAGGGCAACAAGATCCGTACGTCGCTCCTCGCCGCCGTCAGCCACGACCTGCGGACCCCGCTCGCGGGCATCAAGGCATCGGTCACGTCGCTGCGCTCCGACGACGTCGAGTGGTCGGAGGACGACCGGGCCGAACTCCTCGAAGGCATCGAGGAGGGCGCCGACCGCCTCGACCACCTGGTCGGCAACCTGCTGGACGTCTCCCGCCTGGAGACGGGCACGGTCACCGCCGTCATCCGGGAGACCGACCTCGACGAGGTCGTCCCGATGGCGTTGCTCGGAGTCCCCGAGGACAGCGTGGAGCTCGACATTCCCGAGACGCTCCCGATGGTGGCCGTCGACCGCGGTCTGCTCGAACGGGCCGTCGCCAACATCGTCGAGAACGCGGTCAAGTACAGCCCGCCCGGACAGCCCGTCCTCGTCGCGGCGAGCGCCCTGGCCGACCGGGTGGAACTCCGGGTCGTCGATCGCGGCCCCGGAGTCCCGGACGAGGCCAAGGACCGGATATTCGGCGCCTTCCAACGCTACGGCGACGCCCCTCGCGGCACGGGCGTCGGTCTCGGCCTTGCGGTGGCGCGGGGGTTCGTGGAGGCGATGGGAGGAACTGTGACGGCAGAGGACACCCCCGGAGGAGGGCTCACCATGACGGTCACCCTGCGGATGGCCGTCGGCGGTGTGCCGTCGGTCCCCGAACTGGCGGCCGAGGCGACCACCTGACACGGGCGCGCCGGGGGCGGGCGGGCGAGGGCTTCCTCACCCTCTCACCCCGGACGAGGCCGGGGGCATCCGCGCCGCCCAGCCGTTCTCCGCAGTCCCCCTTGAGACCTGACGTCGCCACAGACCTGACCGGAGCGGTGCGAACGCCGGGTGAAACCGGTCCATGGCTGGTGACGTTGCGGCGAACCGTCCTGTTACCTTCGCCCGTCGGCGTGCGTCATGGGTGTGACGACCGGATGCGAGCGGTCGGAACACCGGCGATCGAATCGAGAGCAGGATGCTGACCAACATCATGTACGTGACGGTCTACGTCACCGATCAGGACCGCGCGCTGGACTTCTACACCGAGGGGCTCGGTCTGGAGAAGCGGCTCGACTTCCCGGGGCCCGACGGACGCTTCCTCACCGTCGGTGTTCCCGGCAGCCCGGTACAGATCATCCTGTGGTCGCACGCGGCGGCCGCAGGGCAGCCGGGCGGAGCGGGCGCGCCCGGTCCGCTGATCCTCGAATCCGAGGACGTGCGAAAGGATTTCGAGATCATGCGCCGGCGCGGCGTCCTCTTCGAAGAGCCCGAACCCGTGGACTATCCGTTCGGCGTCCGCGTCGAGGCGGTGGACCCGGACGGCAACCAGATCTCGCTCCGTCAGCAGCTCAAGCCGTGACCGCTCACCCCTCCGGTCCCGTGGCCGAGGCGTTCGAAGCCCAGAGCGACCGGCTGCGTGCCGTCGCGTACCGCGTGCTGGGCTCGCATGCCGATGCCGAGGACGTGGTCCAGGAGGCCTGGATACGACTCGCCCGTCAGGACGCGGCGACGATCGGCAACCTGGCCGGCTGGCTGACCACCGTGGTCGGCCGAATCAGCCTGGATGTCCTGAGGTCCCGCCGAGCCCGGCCCGAAAGCGCCTACGAGGAGGAGTTCGCGAACCTCGTGGTGACGCCCGACGATGACCCCGCGCCGGACGAGCTGGTGGCGCTGGCCACATCCTGGGCAAATCCGCCGACGCCACCAAGATGATCGCCAGCCGTGCCCGCCGCAAGGTCCAAGCCGCGGACCGCACGACGGGCCCCGGCCGCGAGCACCGAGAGGCCGTCCGGGCCTTCGGCGCCGCCGCGCTCAGCGGTGACTTCGAAGCGCTCCTGCGTGTCCTCGACCCGAACGTGAAGCTGACCGTCGGCACCCCCGACGGCGTGGTCGTCACCCTCGGCGCCACCCAAGTCGCCGCCGGCGCCCGCATGTTCTCCGGCGAGGTCGCCCGCCAACGACCCGTGCTGCTCGACGGCATCCCCGGCCACATGTCCTGGAGCCCCGACGGAACCCCTCTCTCCGCCATCGCCTTCACCGTCAGCGAAGGCCGGATCGCAGGCATCCGCATCGTCGTCGACCCGGCCAGACTCGCCTCGATCCCTCTGCCCGCCCCGGACCGAGCCGGTGCCGTCAGGCTCGACCAGCCAGCGGGCTGAGTCACGCACCCCGCTGATGCACCCCACTGGCGCGCCCCGCTGACGCACTCCGCCGGCGCACCCTGCTGGCGCACCCAGCTGACGCACCCCGCGGGGCCCCACTGGCGTACTCCGCTGACGCACCCCGCGCTCAAGGACTCACCGCCCCGCGATCGGTGAGTCCTTCTGCGTGGCCGGAGATCGCCCTCCGGCGTGCGGGCTACTCCGCCGCGGGTGCCGTGCGGGGGCGGAGTGCCAGTGCGAGCAGCGGACCTGCTGCCAGGAGGACGGCGAGGGCCGCGTAGCCGGTGGTGAGGGTCGAGACGGTGGCGACGCCGGCGACGAGCAGGGGGCCGCCGGCGTCGCCGAGTTCGCGGCCGAGTTCGGCCGATCCCATGGTCTGGCCCATGCGTTCCTCGGGGGTGGAGGCGGCGAGGGCGGCGAAGCCGAGCGGGGTGATCAGCCCGGTGCCGGTTCCGATGAGGGCGGCGGCGAGCAGGACGCCGGTGAGGCCGGGAAGCATGGCGGCCGCGAGGCCTGCGGCGGTGATGAGCAGTCCGCCGAGCAGTCCGGTGCGGGTGGTGAGACGTCCGGCGTCGAGCGCACGGCCGGCCTTCGGCTGCACGACGGCGGCGGTGGCGGCCAGGACGGAGACCGCTGCGCCGGTGGCGACGGTGCCGAGCCCGGCCGCGGCGCCGGTGACGGGCAGGAAGCCCACGCCGACGGAGAGCGCGGCGGTGGCGGCGGCCAGGGCCGCGGTCGGGGCGAGGAAGGAACGGTCGGTCAGACGGCGGGCGAGGTCGGCGACGGTCTGCCGCTTGCGCGGCAACGGCGGCACGACGGGCACCGCGAGCGCGGCCCACACGGCGACGGCCGCCGCGCACAGGGCCATGACCGTGAACAGCAGGCGCAGGCCGCCCGCCCAGACCAGGAGACCGCCGAGGAGCGGGCCGAGGGTGTAGCCGATGGACTTGTAGAAGCCGTACGAGCCGAAGGCGCGCCCGCGTGTGGCGGCCGGGTTGAGGCGGGCGACCAGCGCGGACGCGGAGGGGGAGAAGGCGGAGGCGGCGGCGCCCTGGCCGAGGCGGGCGGCCCACAGCCAGCCGGGGCTGTCGGCGATCGCGTACAGCGCGGAGGCGGCGGCGAAGGCGATGAGGCCGCCGAGGAGTACGGGCCTGCCGCCGACGCGGTCGGCGAGCGAACCGAACACGGGCTTGAGGAGGACCTCGGCGCCGTCGTAGAGAGCGAGCAGTCCGCCCAGGACGAGGAGGGAGGTGACGGCGTCCTCGGAGAAGCCGCCGAGGTTGGCGGCGATTCCGTGGGCGCCGAAGGCGGTGGTGAACCCCGCCGCGTACAGGGGCCACATGGCTCGTCTCGGGGCGGCCGGGGCTGTGGACTGCGCCGTCATGAAAGGTCCTCGTCGGTGGTGTGCAGGGCGTTGAAGACGCGCTCGCCGTAGTCCTCGCAGGCGGCGGCACACTGCTTGAGCCGTCGGCCGGCTTCGGCTGCCTCGGGGGCCCCGAAGACGTCCCGGGCGGTCAGGTCGCGGTGCCAGCGACGCAGCCGTTCCAGGCTCTGCTCCTCTTCCTCCAGTTCGGCCAGGGTGAACTTGGCGATCCGGATCTCCTTGGCGATCTCCTCGTCGAACTTGGCGCAGTCGGCGAGGAACTCCGTCCAGTCCGCGGAGCGGGCGGCGGTGAACATCTCCCGGAACCGGGCGGCGTCCTGCTCGGAGCGGCCGGACGCCTGGAGCGTCACGCCCTGGCCGCCCGCACTGCCGGTGAGGTCGAGGGCGCGCCGGACCCCGTCGGCGAAGACCGGCACCTCCGGTACGGCCCAGACGCCCTGACCCAAGGAGAGGGCGCCGATCTTGCGCAGCTCCCGCCATACCGCCACGCGGTGCCGGGACGGGTCGGCGGGCAGCTTGATCACCAGGATCAGCCACCGAGAAGCCTGCTCAGCATTGGTCACGCCCGAGAATGTAGCAGGCGTTACATCACGTCTCGATCCCTCAGTTCAAGGTTTCCTGGATTCAGGGATCCATGTATCTTCATGCCGTGCTGACTGTTGCCTCCGACATCGAGGTGCTGGCCAGGTTCGGCCGCGCGCTCGCCGACCCGATCCGCTGCCGCATCCTGCTCGCCCTGCGCGACGCGCCCGCCTACCCGGCCGACCTCGCCGACGCCCTCGGCGTCTCACGGACCCGCCTGTCCAACCACCTGGCATGCCTGCGCGACTGCGGCCTCGTCATCACCGTCCCCGACGGCCGCCGCACCCGCTACGAGCTCGCCGACGAACGCCTCGGCCACGCGCTGGACGACCTGCGCACCGCCGTGGTCGCCGTCGAGACCGACCGGACCTGCGTCGACGCCGACGAGAAGGGCTGCTGCTGACCATGACCGCCGAGACAGCGATATCCCTCGGGCCCTCCCCGGCCCGCCGCGACGCACTGACCCGGCGGATACGCCTGCTGGTCGCGGCGACGATCGCCTACAACGTCATCGAGGCGGTCGTCGCCCTCACCGCCGGAACCCTCGCCTCCTCCACCGCTCTGATCGGCTTCGGTCTCGACTCGATCATCGAGGTCTCCTCCGCCGCCGCGGTCGCCTGGCAGTTCTCCGCCCGTGATCACGCCGTACGCGAAGCCCGCGAGCAGCGCACCCTGCGGATCATCGCGGTCTCCTTCTTCGCGCTCGCCGCGTACGTCTCCTTCGACGCGGTGCGCGCGCTGACCGGCACCGGGGAGGCGGAGCGGTCGATCCTCGGCATCGTCATCGCCGCCCTCTCGCTCGCGATCATGCCGTTCCTGTCCGCGGCCCAACGCCGGGCGGGCCGCGAACTGGGCTCCGCCTCCGCGGTCGCGGACTCCAAGCAGACCCTCCTGTGCACCTACCTGTCCGCCGTGCTCCTGCTCGGCCTGATCCTCAACGCCACCCTGGGCTGGTCCTGGGCCGACCCGATCGCCGCCCTCGTCATCGCCGCCATCGCCGTCAAGGAAGGCCGCGACGCCTGGCAGGGCAAGGGCTGCTGCGCACCCACCGCCCACACCCCGGCCCACACGCCGGCCCGCACCCCGGCCCCGGCCAAGGCTGCCGACGCGGACGCGTGCGGCTGCAAGCCGGGCTGCACCTGCTGCTGACCGGCGTCTGGAGGTCCCGACAGCTCCCGCCCGGGGAACACGGTGCCTTCACCCGAAGATGAGGACGTGCCGTAGCCGCCGGTCCTCGGCGGCGGCGAGGATGCCGTTCATGACCAGCATCGATCACCCGCTCGTCCCCCTCCGTGCCACCCGCCCGGCGCCCGTGGTGTTCGGTTCCGGCGCGGCCATCGGCGTCCTGGGCGGGATGATCGGCCTGGGCGGCGCGGAGTTCCGCCTGCCGCTGCTGATCGGCCTGTTCGGGTTCGCCGCGCTCTCGGCGGTCATTCTGAACAAGGCCATGAGTCTGGTCGTGGTCCTGGTCGCGCTGCCCGCCCGCCTGGCCGCGGTCCCGGCCGCCGACGTCGCCGCCCGGTGGCCGGTCGCGGTCAACCTGCTCGCCGGCAGCCTGCTGGGCGCCTGGGCCGGAGCGACCTGGGCGGTACGGATGCGCGGTGCCACCCTCTACAAGGTGCTGGCGGCCCTGATGGTGCTCATGGCAGGTGCGCTGCTGCTGACGCACACCACCAGCCTGGGCACCCTCGACCTGCCGCTGTGGGCCCAGGTGCCCGCAGGTGTCATGGCTGGCTTCGGCATCGGCGTGGTCGCCGCGATCATGGGTGTCGCCGGAGGTGAGCTGTTGATCCCCACGATCGTGCTGCTGTTCGGCGAGGACATCAGAACCGCAGGCAGCCTCTCCCTGCTGGTCTCGCTGCCGACCATGCTCGTCGCCTTCGCCCGCTACAGCCGAGACGGCAGCTTCGCCGTCCTCGGCGCCAACCTCCGCTTCACCATGATCATGGCCGCAGGTTCCATCGTCGGCGCGGTGCTGGGGGGACTCCTCCTCGGCGTGTTCCCGGACCTGGTGCTCATCCCCGCGCTGGCGGTCATCCTGCTCGTCTCCGCCGCCAAGCTCGCCCGCCACGACTGACCGGGTCACGATGCCCGGCCCGGGACGATGCTCCGCGGGTCAGTTGCCGCGTGGGGCGTACATGATGACGGCCATGCCGGCGAGGCAGACGAGCGCACCGATGACGTCGTACCGGTCGGGGCGGTAGCCGTCGGCGACCATGCCCCAGGCGATCGACCCGGCCACGAAGATTCCGCCGTACGCGGCGAGGATGCGGCCGAAGTCGTCGTCGGACTGGAGCGTGGCCACCACCCCGTACAGTCCGAGCGCGATGACTCCGGCGCCGATCCAGATCCAGCCCTTGTGCTCGCGGATGCCCTGCCAGACCAGCCAGGCGCCTCCGATCTCGAACAGTGCGGCGACGGCGAACAGGGCCATGGAACGGGCGACGAGCACGGCAGGGACTCTCCGGGAGCAGGGGGAAGCGGATGGGGAAGAGGAGGGCGCGGGTCAGGTGGAGGGGCCGAACAGGCCGGCGAGCAGCTGGGCGCCGTCGGCAGGCGCGCGGACCTCCAAGTGCAGGTGCGGGCCGTCGAGATGGAGCCGGAAGTCGAAGAACGGGCAGCACCGCTGCTCGGCCGCCGCCAGTTCCGCCACCCGCGCCGTCCGGTCTACGGGCATGGTCAGCCGCAACCCGTCGGGCACCGCGGTCCGCACGGCGCCGTCGACCGCCTCGCGCCACTGCGCGGTCCGCTCGTGCAGGCCTTCGCCGGTCAGGGAACAGGCCACTGGCGCCGTCCGCCACCCCTCCGTCCCGGCGGGCTGACGGCTGGGCGCCGGGAGCACGTTCACGGGGGTCCCCGCGACCTGACGGCTGGGCGCCGGGAGCCCGTCCACGAGGGTCCCCGCGACCTGACGACTGGGCGCCGGCACCATGTCCACCGGCCGGATGCCGGCAGCGGGCGGAGCCGACGTGCCGAGGAAGCCGCATTCGGGATCGCAGGGGCTCGCGCGATCAGGCAGTGCGTCGAGGTGCTCCAAGGCCGTGTGCAGGGAGGCTGTGAACGCGGCCAGCTCGGCGGCCCGGGACTCGGCCTCGGCCAGGCGGGCGGTGATCCGCGGCCGAAGATCGGCCTTCACGTCCCGGCAGGCACCGGATTCCCACACCGCCAACAGCTCGCCGATCTCCTCCAGCGGCAGCCCCAGGTGCTTGGCCGCGCCGATGAAGGACAACCGCTCGACCGCGTCCTCGCCGTACAGCCGGTAGCCGGACGAGGTCCTGTCCGCGGGCAGGAGCCCGGCGCCCTCGTAGAAGCGCAGAGTGGTCGCCGGCACGCCGGAGCGTTCAGCGAGCTGGGAAATCCGCATCGTGCTCACACCACCGACGGTAGACCTTCGACCTGGGTCGAAGGTCAAGCCGGAACCCGTGCGCTCCGCCGACGCCACGTCTGCACCCCTGATCCGGCGCGGGCCTCACGACGTCCGATGCCTCGTGAACGTGCAGGCTTCGCCGCCAAGGAAGGCGGTGACGCCTGGGCTAGGGCCAGGGCCAGGACCACGGCTACGGCCACGGCCACGGCTGCTGCGCGGAGCTCTAAGTCACGTCGACTCCGTGCGCTCTGGCCAAGCCGTCGAGTCCGTCTGCCCACCCCTGGCCGACGGCTCGGAGCTTCCATACGGGCAGACCCTGGGTGGACCTGTGCCGGTACAGCTCCGCGACGACCATCGCCCGGATCGCGGGATCGGCGGGTGGCCGGAAGGACCAGGCCGCGGCGGCGCACCCCAGGGACAGTTCTGCGTGGGTGAGGGAGCCGCACGTCAGACCGGTGTCGACATCCATGTTGATCGCGATCGTCATGCGCTGGATGTGCTCGGGCAAGGCGGTGAGGTGGACGACGGCCCGCTCGACGGTGTGCGTGCCATCGTTCTGCTTCCCCAGGAGGCGTGCGGCTCCGTCAGCGGCGGAAGGCTGGTTGTAGAAGACGAAGTCCTCGTCGGAGGCGACCCGACCATGCGCGTCGGTGAGGAAGAGCGTGAGGTCGGCGTCTGCGCCGTCGAAGCTGAACGTCATGTTCAGCCCCTCCCACGCTTCGTCGGGCAGGGTGAGGTTCTGCCCCGGCGCGAGCGCGGCGGGGGCGGCGCGCACGGGTTCGTCGACGGCGGGCGGCCGGGCCGCGGACGGGGTTCGGTCCCTCCACTCGGCGAAGGTGTGGATCCGATAGGGGGCTGCGGTCGGCGCATCCCGGGCACCGGGAACGTCGGCGAGGAGGTCGCCGTCCAGGCCCGCGAGTGTGGCGTCGACCGAGGTGGCGTCGTCCTGGGCGTGGTCGAGCAGCGCTTGGAGGCCGGGCAGACGGCCGGTGTCGAGCGGCTTGATGGTGCTCGACAGGTTTCCGGCGGCGGTCGTGGCGACGGCGCAGGCGACGTCCTGGCCGATGTCGAGGAACCGTAGCGCGTCCTCCGGCCGGCGCCAGGAGCCGGCCTCGATGGCCTGGCGGGTCCACCGTCCGTACGCCACGAACCCCAGCCGCTGGGTGTCCGGCATGCGGGTGATCACCGCGAGGTCGATCGCGGTGATTCCCGGGGCGACGGCGAAGCCCTCCTTGAGGGTGGCGATGACGTTGGAGCCCATGGCCGTGAGCCACCACAGGACCCGGTCGCGCTTCGTCAGCGTCTTCAGCGTGGGGCGCCCGCCGGAGGTGACGCCAGGAGTCCGATCGGGCAGCGAGTCGATGTCGGGCTGCCGCATCACCACGGACATGACGGAGCCGTCCACCCCGACCGCACAGCCGGCGGCAGGATTGTCGGAGAAGGCGTAGGCGACCGTCTCGCACACGGTCGCCTCGTCGTTCGAGACGAGGGCCTGCCACCACTGGTGTGCCTCGGTGGTCAAAGCGGCGAAGACGCCGTGCAACCGCGCCTGCTCGGCGGCCAGGTAGAGCGGCGCGTCCCGCTCGGCCCGCCGCTTCGCCTCCGCACGCTCTGCACGGGCGAACACGCCGAGTCCCGCCAGATGGAACGCTCTGGCCTCGGCCAGCGCCCAGGGCAGTCCCAGCTGCGGCGGCTCGGGCACCACCGGCGGGTGGGCGGGGGAGAAGGACTCCAGGTGCACGCTGGTCATCTGCTGTCGCAGTTCTCGCAGATGTGCGATGGCCGCATCGCGTTCCGCCTCCTGCTGGGCCCGCTCGGCCTGTCGGCGTGCCCGTTCCAGTTGCGCGCCCGAGGGTACGGCGGCCCGCGGGCGCGAGCCGGAGCGTGACGAGCGGCTCGTCGTGGTCCGACGGCGCCCACCGCCCAGGGCGGTGGAGGCGTACAGGGGCCCCATGCCCGACGAGAGCGTCGTCCGCCCGCCGCCCACGCTCACGCGTGCCATCCGGGGCCCGACGGAGGTTCGTACGCCCCTGGTCGAGACGCGGACGCTCAGTCCCGGCACACCCACGCGGAACCCGAAACCCATGGAGCCTCCCTCGCTGCTGCGGAGAGTCTGTCAGCCTTCCGTCGCCGATGCCGGAGCTTCGCTCCCCCTGGCCGGGGTGCCGTCCAGGGCCGGCGCCGGGTCCCCTCTGCCGCCGACCCACCATCATCGAGGACCGGCACCCTCTCGCCCGGCGCCCCGCCCCCTCGGCGTGGCAGGAATCATCCGTTCCACCGGGCGAGACGCCCGGCATGCGGGAGTCGGCCACAGCGCGTCGGCCAGCACCGCGTCGTAGAAGCCCCGCGGGTGGTCCGCCCATCCGGCGTCCAGGTCGACGCCGGCCGCTCGCCGCCTGCTGGCGTCGTTCACCGCCGGCTGGAGCTCCGGGCTGAGGTCGAGGCCGTCGGGGTACTCGGTGATCGTTTCCGGGGCCAGGGTGCTGCGTGCGGAAGACCGTACCGATGATCTTGTCGGCGGCCACTGACGGCGGCCCGCGCGGTCCGGCGGCGAGTGGCGCGGATGAGGACGGCGACCAGGCCCGGCCGGGGTGGCGGTGACGGTTTGAGCCAGCCCCTGTCGGGCGGTTCGAAGCGGCCACGGTCTGCGCCGGATCGGCACACAAGGAGCGCTCCAACGGCCAGTCGGCTCACCGCCCACGGCCACCTAGTGGGCACCAGCCGCCGGTCCGCCGGTCCCGGACGTGGGTGACCCGGACGAACGACGGCGCGTGCTCCGGCCTTGACGGGTTCGGCGACGACTCGGTCGACTTCGAGGTACGCGACGAGGGTGATCGTTCCGACGACGGTGGGGACGTACACGACCCGGGCTCGGCCGTCGCGGTACTCCCACTGCAGCTTCCCGTCGCCCCGGGTGTCGATCCGATGGTCCAGGGACAGCCTGACGATCACGGCGTCCAGCACCTCTCGATCTGCGTAGGACATCCGTCGATCTGCCGTTCCGCGACGTAGTGGAGGACGACGTGGGCGCGCCGGGGGTCGTGCTTCGGCGCCATCAAGCGGCGCCGGTCGTACGGGCGGCGTCCGTGTTGCCGGGCCCGTGGCGGGCCTGGACGTCCGCCTACGGGGTGGCCTTCGACAGGTCGATCCCTTCGGCCGTCGGCTGCTCCAGCACGTAGGCAGGCAGTCCCTCGCCGGCAGCGTGCGTTCACGGGCGGACCCGCGGAGCTGCCGCGCCTCGTCCTCGTCGAAGATCAGGTGCGCCATCGGATCCTCCGGTGGTCGGGTACGAATCGGGGCTGGCGCGGCGTCAGTTCTCGCGGACCGGGACCGAACCCGCGGGCCGCAGTCCTGAGCCAGGCGTCCGGTAGTACGGCAACCACGCGGACCAGGTTGCGCAACGTGCCGTGCGAACGCCGGACTTCGCCCGGAGGAGAGCCCGGCGTGCATCACGATCACGGCTTCCGAGTGCAGATGAGGTCCGCGGCCCGGTGACGGTCGGCTTCGGATCCATGCTCTGACGCAACCCTCCGGTTCCGTCGATGGTCCAAGAGGTGACCCGGACGCGAGGGGGGAGTGCGATGGCTCCCCCTCGTGTCCCAGGACTCCTGGGGAGATTCGTGACAGGCAAGCATGTGGTTCTGGCGATCGCGACGGTACTGGCCGTCGGTGTCGCACCCGCGGCACTGGGCGGGGCGGCAGCCGTCGCCGCTCCCTTGAGGGCTGTGGCGCCGACGGGGACCGCCACGGTCGTTCAGGAGGGCGGACCGCTGGTGGTGCCCTCCGGCGAGGAGGCGGCGGTGACGACCCGGATCAGGGTCACTCTCCCGGCGGGCCACACCGGCCCCGTCATGGCGCGGCTGCTCCTGCCGAATCCGACCTGGGAGTTCCCCGACTTCGACACCCCCGCCTACGAGCCCGTCACCCCGACCTGCTCCGTCAACGGCGGTGCCTTCTGGCCCTGCCCGTGGGACAGTCCGGGCAACGAGGTCGTGTTCCCGGCCACCGAGTCCGCCACCACGGTCACCTATGACGTCCGGGTCGACGCCGACAGCCGTACCGCCGTGATGGGAAACCTGGCGGCCACCCTCGAAGTGACCGACGGGGCCGGGGCAGTGATCGGCACCGGCCCTGTCGCTTTCCACTTCGCCAAGGGCACTCCCGAGAACTACCGGCGGACCACGGTCCTCGCCCGCGACAAGGCCGGCGTGCTCTGGCAGTACGAGAGCTCGGGCCGCCCCGACAAGCCGCTCAAGACCCGTGAGCGCATCGGCGGCGGCTGGAACGCCTACACCTTGATCGCCCCGCTGGGAGATCGGACGGCGTCGGGCGAGGGCGACCTCGTGGCCCGGGACAAGGCCGGTGTCCTCTGGTTCTACGAGGGCTCCGGCAACCCGGATGCCCCGTTCAAGGCACGCGTCCGCGTGGGCGGCGGCTGGAACACGTACACCGCGATCGCCAACAGGGGTTCGAGCCTCATCGCCCGGGACAAGGCCGGGGTCCTGTGGGACTACTCGCAGAAGAGGCTCGGCCCTCCGGCCCCCTTCGAGCAGCGTCGGCGCATAGGCGGCGGCTGGAACACGTACAACGCCATCGTGGGCAAGGGGTACCTCTACGGCGCCGTCGCGCGCGACACGTCCGGAGTGCTCTGGTCGTACGTCCCGGCCTGGCAGAAGTACCCCGACTTCGCACCGAGAACGCGGGTGGGCGGTGGCTGGAACGCCTACGACCACATCGTCTACGTGCAGAACGTCGCCGGCTCCCGCGACGGCGACTACCTCGCCCGCGACAAGGACGGCTACCTCTGGCTCTACGAAGGTGTGAACCGCGCCGGCGACGACCTCGTCCCGGGGCCGACCCGCAGGAAGATCGGCTGGGACTGGGACATCTACGACACGATCCTCTGACCCGACCTGGCACCGCCCGGCCCCCTCGTCCTCCCGCGCCTGCGGGAGGACGAGGCACGGGGTCCGAGTCGGTCCGGGACGCTCGTTCTGGAGCAGTGCACGGGGCATGGCCTCCAAGTGGCTCTGTTCATGAGAACGGGGTCTGGCACGACTTCCGTGAAGCGGTCACGATGAGCGATCGGGGGCGTTTCGAGTGCTTGGACGATCTGTCGCACGTCCTGGCGCCAACGGTCGGCGTCGGCGCTGTCCACCCAGCCGGTTGCCCTTTCTGATCCGCCTTGGAGAACCCGGTCCAGTGCGAGTCTCGCCGACGCGCGAAGGGAGGCCGGCAGCGCGGGCAGCGGTTCGCCACCGGCTGCCCGAGTGGCTCGATGCGGACCGCCAGGACGACCTGCCCGGTCTCCACACCCGCGCCGCCGACATCGATCGCGACGACCGGGCCGCCGTCATCGCAGGGCTCACGCTGCCCTGCAACTCGGGCGTCGTGGAAGGGAACGTCAACCGCATCAAGATGCTCAGACGCCAGATGTTCGGCCGAGCCGGCTTCGTACTCCTGAGGGAACGAGTGCTCTTCGCTCCCTGACCGACGTCAACGCGTGAAACGGTTGCAACATCGAGTAACCCCACTGCAGGAGCCGTGAATGTCCAGGACCGCCGACATCGATCTCGTGTTCGCACGTCCCGTCACAGTAGACGCCGTGGTGCGAGCTCTGGCCGGTGAGGGGTGGTCGCTACAGGAGCCGCTCGGGATCTCCTACATGGTCAACAACGACGACCTGTTCGACTGGCAGTCGACTTCAGCCGACCAGGCAGCCGAGGTCCTGACCGTGGTGGATTCACCGGACAACACCGACCACCTCGTCGGCGTCTGCATCTATCACTCCGCTGCGGGCACCGGTGGCCAGCTACTTCTTCGGGCTGGCCGATCGCACTGCTCCTTCATCCCGACGATCGACCGCCGAGGGCTCGCAGAAGCCCCAGCACTGACTGACATGGCGTGGTATTTGAACGCGCTGGTACCGCCACTGCTTGCCATGGGGCTGGCCGGCTACGAAGCGAGGGACCTTGTCGACTGAGACTCCTTCGTCAGCAGCTCGGTCGGCATGCGGGCAGCGCGCGCGGAAGCCGGAGACGCACCCCCTGGTTGGCATTCCTAGGGCCTCTAGGTTATACCTAGAGGCCCTAGGATCGGTGGGGAGGGTGCATGGCGAGGGCAGGGCTGACGGCTGAGCGGGTGACGGTCGCGGGCGCCGAGCTGGCGGACGAGGTCGGGCTCGACCAGGTGACCATGTCGCAGGTGGCGCGGCGGCTGGGTGTGAAGGATGCGAGCCTCTACTCGCATGTCCGAGGCCTCGAGGATCTGCGCGGCCGGATTGCCCTGCTGGCGGCGGACGAGAAGACCATCCGTATCGCGGAGGCGACCGCCGGACGGGCAGGCAAGGAAGCGCTGGTCGCGTTCGCCGACGCATGGCGGGACTACGCCCACACGCATCCGGGCCGCTACACGGCGACGCAGACTCCGATCCGGATCGACCCCGAACTGGCCGCGAAGGCGCCCGGACCACGGCGCGCGGTCGAGCTCACCTACGGCATGCTGCGCGGCTACGGACTGACCGAGCCCGACCTGACCGACGCGGTCCGGTTGCTGCGCAGCACGTTCCACGGCTTCGTCGCCTTGGAGGCCGCGGGCGGGTTCGCGCACGAGCGTTCGCCGCAGCAGTCCTGGGTCCGCACCCTCGACGCCCTCCACACCCTCCTGGAGCACTGGCCCCCGGCCCGAGAAGGAGATTCCGCATGACCACCCCGACCGTCGCCACCCTGCGCGTGAACGGCGCGACCCTGCGCTACGAAGTGCGCGGCCAGGGCCCGCTCCTGCTGCTGATCCCCGGAGGGACGGGCGGCGCGGCCTCCTTCGACGCGATCGCCGACGACATGGCCGCCGAATACACCGTCGCGACGTACGACCCGCGCGGCATGTCAGGAAGCACGCTGGACGACCCCGAAGCCGAGCAGAGCGTGGCCGAACACGCCGACGACGCCTTCCGGATACTGGAACAGCTGACGCCCGATGAGCCCGCGCGCGTCTTCGGCTCCAGCTCGGGCGCGATCACCGCCCTGCACCTGCTCACCGCCCATCCCGAACGCGTCCAACGCCTCATCGCGCACGAGCCGCCCGTCGTGGAGGTCCTGCCGGACGCCCCCGAACATCGCGTGCTCATCGCGCGCGTACAGGCGACGTTCCACGCAGAAGGGCTCATGCCGGCGATGGCTGTGCTCGCCGCGGGTCTGAGGAAGGCCGGCGACACGACCGAGCCGAAGGTCGAGACCACGCTTCCGCCGCAGGCAGCGAAGCGAGTTGAGCAGACGATGGCCAACCTGCCCTACTTCGTTGGGCGCATCGTGCCAAGCTTCATGTCCTACGTCCCGGAGATCCACCGGCTGGAGGCACTGTCGGACCGGCTCGTGCTCGCCTGCGGCCAGGATTCACGCGGTGAGCTGCTCTATCGACCGGCCGCCTTCCTGGCCGAGCATCTCGCCATGGAACTCCGGCACTTCCCCGGCGGGCACACCGGCCTGACCACACACCCCGCCGAGTTCGGCGAACTCCTTCGGAAGGCCTTCCGAGCCTAGATCCGGATCACCCGGGGCGGCGCCCCACCCGAGATGGCCACTGAACGACACAGCGGCAACTGGCCGTGGCTCTCGTCCCGGCGGTGTTCCCGAGAGCCTTGACCGCGGCCGCCCGCCAGTACTGCAGAAGGGTGTTGCGCCGGCCGTGCACCGCGCCCCGCCGGCTCCGCCTCGCGGAGCGCCTTGCGGGGCGCGGGGGGCGTGCTTCAGAGACTTCGGGCGGCGATGTCGCCGTAGGCGGTGGTGGCGCGGATGCTCAGGCCGGGAGTGCCGTCGTTCTTCAAGGAGTTGGCGACGCGGCCGTAGGCGGTGCCGGCGTCGAGGACGGCGGAGACACCGGCCGCGGCGCCGACCGTGATGTCTCCCTTCTGGGTGGTCAGGGCGAGCGTGCCGCCGGCGGCCTCGGCGATGCGGATGTCGCCGCGGGCGGTGGTGATCTCGGCGGAGCCGGTGAGGCGGCCGACCTCGATGTCGCCGTCGGCCGCGGTGAGGGTCAGGCTCGCGGCCTCGTCGATCTTGATCTGGTGGTAGGCGCCCTGGAAGGCGACGTCGCCGAGGCGTCCGACGGTGCTGAGTTCGGTGGCGGCGGCCTCGGCCTCGACGCGGGAGCCGACGGGCAGCTGGACCGTCACCTCTATGGAGCCGGTGTTCCCGAAGGCGCTGCCGTTCTTCGGCTTGGGGACCTCGATGCGCAGGACGCCGTCGGCGTAGGTGACCTCGGTCTGCTCGGCCGTCTTCACGTCGCGGCTCTTGGAGGCATCGGCGGGCACGATCTCGACGGTGGTGTCGGTGCGCTCGGCGGCGACGATACGGATGCGGCCGGCGGGGACGGCGAGGAGGGTGACGATCGCGGCGGGGGTGTCGAAGTTCTGCACGGTACTGCTCCTTCTTCCGTAGCGGGCGCTTGTTCGCCGCGCTGTTTCCGATAGAGGAAAAGCTACGTTGCGTTCGGTCGTCTGGCAATCGCCAGCCCTGGGGAAGTCGCCATATTTGCAGGTCAGTTGCGGGATTTCATTGCAATGGCCTGAACTCTAATGCAACAGCACGCTCTCCTTGTGTTGCAATGGACTGTGAGTGAACGCGACGGTCCTCCGTGGCCTGTCCCGGTGGGTCCGTCGCTCGGCGGCTGCGCCGGCGCGGTCTCCGTCCCTGCGTGCGGGCGGGTGTGCGCCCCGCACGCGGGTGTGACTGCCTGTCGTCCGCAAAGGGGCTGGTGGCAGACTGGCCCGCGATCTGCCGAAGGAGCACCCCGTGTCGATGATTCACCGCCTGCGCAGCGCCGTCCGCCGCACGTACCGGCGTGCCGTGGACCTCAGTCACCCGGCGCGCTCGCCGCTCGGCAGCACGGTGGTCAACTGCGTCGTCTACCGCGACGGAGTGCGGCAGGACGGGGGCCGGTCGGTCGAGGAGGCCGTGCGGCGCGTGCGCAAGTCGGGTGACGGGTTCGTGTGGATCGGTCTGCACGAACCGGAGGAGAAGGAGTTCGCGGGGCTGGCCGAGCTGTTCGGGCTGCACCCGCTCGCGGTGGAGGACGCCGTCCACGCCCATCAGAGGCCGAAGCTGGAGCAGTACGACGACGTGCTGTTCGCCGTCTTCAAGACGGTGTGCTACGTGGAGCACGAGGAGCTCACCGCGTCGAGCGAGGTGGTGGACACGGGCGAGCTGATGGCCTTCACCGGGCCCGACTTCGTGATCACGATCCGCCACGGAGGGCATGGTTCGCTCGGCCCGCTCCGCGAGGCCCTGGAATCGGAGCCGGAGCAGCTGGCCAAGGGGCCCTCCGCGGTGCTGCACGCGATCGCGGACCACGTCGTCGACGACTACCTCGCCGTGGCCGAGGCCGTACAGGACGATCTGGACGCCATCGAGACCGCGGTCTTCTCCGAGCAGGGCCACCGGAGTGACGTAGGCCGGATCTATCAGCTCAAGCGAGAGCTCCTCGAACTCAAGCGGGCCGTGGCGCCGCTGGGCCGTCCGCTCCAGCGCCTCGCGACCGAGCCGCTGCCGATGGTCGCGGCGGAGATACGCGCGTACTTCCGTGACGTGACCGACCACCTGGCGCGGGTCAACGAGCAGGTCGCCTCGTACGACACGCTCCTCGACTCGATCCTCCAGGCCCACCTCGCGCAGGTGACCGTCGCGCAGAACGAGGACATGCGCAAGATCACCGCCTGGGCCGCCATCATCGCGGTCCCGACCATGGTCTGCGGCGTCTACGGCATGAACTTCGACACCATGCCCGAGCTGCGCTGGACCTACGGCTACCCCATGGTCCTCGGCGTCATGGTCGTCGCCTGCTTCGTCATCCATCGGGGCTTCCGCCGCAACGGCTGGCTCTGACCCCTCCCGGCGCAAGGTGCGGGACGGTGCGGATCCCGCCTTGTCCGGGCTCAAGGCGCGGGACGGTGTGGAGCCCGCCTTCCGTGCAGGCTTCGGCGCGCCCTCACTACTCGGTGATACCGTGTAGTGGTACTCGGTGCTACGCAGTACCGCTGGGGGCCGAGGAGGGCTCGGGATGGATGACCTGACGGAGATGCTGAAGGGCACGCTCGAAGGGTGCGTGCTCGAAATCATCGGCAGCGAGGAAACCTACGGGTACGCCATCACCCGTCGGCTGAACGAACTCGGCTTCGCCGACGTGGTCGAGGGGACGGTGTACACCATCCTGCTGCGACTGGAGAGGAACGGGCTCGTCCAGGTGACGAAGCGGCCGTCCGGCGTCGGTCCGCCGCGCAAGTTCTACGCACTCAACGACGCCGGGCGCGAGGAACTCGCGAAGTTCTGGGCGAAGTGGCAGTACGTCTCATCACGCATCGACAGGCTCAAGGAGGGCGGGAGATGAACTTCTGGGAGACCATCACCGGCAGCGACCTCAGCAGGGAATGGAAGGCGTTCGAAGTCCGGGCCGAAGCCCTGCCGGACGACCACCGCGCCGCGTGGGAACAGATCAAGTGCCACCTCTTCCCCCACGGAGACCTCACCGGCCGCAACCTGATGCCGATCCTCGACGGCGCCCTGGGGCTGCTCGAAGTGACGGCGGCGGAGGGGCGGGGCGTCCACGAGGTCCTCGGCGACGACATCCGGGGCTTCTGCACGGCGCTGGCCGGTGGAGAAGGCGCTCGCACCTATCGCGACCGGTGGCGCGAGCAGTTGAACAGGAACGTCGCAAGGAAACTGAGCCGGCTGGGAGGCTGACATGGGCATCCAGGACATCATCGAGGGCAAGAAGCAGTGGCGGGCGCACAGGGCTCGGGTCGACGCACTCCCGCCGGACTATCGGATCGTCTACAAGGAGATGGAGAAGTACTTCTTCAAGGTCGGACCGGTCGACCTGCCCGACGGCCCCCTGCTCCCCGGGATCGTCGACTTCTTCGAGGAGGGCGCCGCCTCGGGCAGGGGTGTCCTGGACCTCATCGGCAACGACGTCGCCGCGTTCTGCGACGACCTGGTCAAGGACGTGCGCACCCACGCGGACGTCCACCAGGAGTCCATCGGCGGGGAAGCCGGCACGGCCGGGAAGTAGGGACCCGGGAAGTACCCGCCCGGCGCGGAGCGCGCCGGACGGGCAGGGGGGACAGGACCGGCGAGAGCCGGAGGCGGGGCCGCTCAGGGGGCGAGCGGGGCGGCGATCTGCCAGCTGGATGCCTGACGGGCGTCGTCGGTGGTGTAGTGCTGCGCCACGTACAGTTCGCCGGCGATGTGGCGCAGAGAGCGCTCCTCGGGCCCGACGGCCCACTTGAAGGACGTACCGGAGCCGCTCTGGCCCTTGGTCGCGCACCAGGTCGCGCTCTGCCGGAAGGCCCCGCTGCGGTCGTCCGGTGCGATCCGCACGCGCAGCGACGGCTTGTCGGCCTTCAGGTAGTGGCCCGGCCTGCTGACCGACTCGAAGGAGTAGCAGCCGGGCAGACCGGCGAGGGAGGGCACGACGACCCAGGTGGCGTCCTCGCGGTCGGCCTGCCCGCTCCTGGCGTCCACGGGGCCGAGGAACCCCTCGCCGCCGTCCGGGCCGGACTGGCGGGCGAACCAGCCCGTCAGCTTGTTGTCCGCCGACCGGAGGGACTGGCGCTTGAGCCGGTACTGCGTGTCCTCCTTGAGGAAGTCGGCCACGGCGGCGTCGTCGGTGCCGGCGAGCACCTTCCTCGCGGCGGCCACCAGGTGGGGGTTCACGCCGCTGTTCTCCGCGGCGGCCTGGATCTGCAGGGCGAGCGTGCGATTGGCCGCCGCGAGCTTCTTGCGGCGGTTCTCGTCGTCCTGCTTGTACGCGGCCTCGGTGCCGGTGTGGATGAACGTCTTCCAGTCCACGGGGTTCGAGCTCAGCGCCGCGCGCTGGGCGGCGGCGAGCAGCTCGGAGCCCTTGAGATCGGCCGGGGCCACACGCAGGAGTTCGCGGATGAAGTTGTCGTCGCTCAGCGTGAGCATGGCCGGGGACGGCGTGATGCGGAACAGGGCGGCGGTGTTGGTGCGCGCGGCGAGTTCCCTGCGGCGCTCGGCCTCCTTGCGGTTCTGCTCCTCCAGCTCCTCCAACTCCTTGGCCACGTCACGCTTGTGCGCCTCACGGGCGCCGTTGACGATGAACTCCCGCCAGTCCGCCGCCTCGCCGACCAGCGCCTTCAGCGCAGCGGCCCGCACCTCGGGACCGGACGCCGGGTGCCTCGCGACCGCGCGGACGAAGTTGTCGTCCGTCAGCGCGAGCAGCTCAGGCGTGCTGGGTATGCCGATGGCCAGCAGCACCTGCGACCTGGCGAACCGTGCGACGCGCTCTGCCTCGGCCTTCTCCCGCTCGCGCTGCTGGTCGAGCCGGTACGCCTCGTGGACGCCCGTGACGATGAACCGCACGTGGCCCTCGGCCGCCGTGCCGGCCATGGCCCGCTCCGCCGCCGTCCGTACCGCGTCGAGCCTCTCGCCCGCGTCGCGGGCCTTCTGCCACAGCGCGTGCACGAAGTCGTAGTCGCTGAGCAGGAGCACGTCCGGCGTCGGATCCAGTCGGACCACGGCCGCGGCCTCCACCCGCTGCGTGTCGGTCGTGCCGATGCCGGCCGCGCGGGCCGCCATGTCCGGCGTCCCGGCGGACGTGTCGGCCATGGCGGTGCCCGGCACCACCGTGCCGGTCACCGCCGCCAGCGCGGTCGCGGTGACCAGTCCGCGGGAAACGGTCCGCCGCATCCACGCGGACGTCATGTGCTTGGTGTTCATGCTGATGTCGAAACCCCTTCGTCGCCGTGGACCGACGACACAGTGCGTGCGGGAGCGATGGGCAGAGAGCGGGCGGCGATCACCAGCTGATCAAGGCGAGGCGCCACTCCTGGCTGGGCATGTCGTCGAAGCAGTCGGCGACGAACGCCGTCGGTTCCTCTCCTGCGGGAGTACCTCCCATGGACAGGCACTCGTTCGGGGCGTCGACCGGACGCAGCTGCAGCCGGTTCTTCTCGTCGCTGCCCTCCAGGAACTGCATCGTCCAGCGCTGGGCGGTGGAACCGTTGCACCAGTCCTGCACGACATCGACCGTCCCGGAGGGGCGGTAGGCGAGGCATCGCCCGCTGTGGGCGGCGACCAGTTCCCAGCCCGACGCGTTCCCGGGCTTCAGCTTGAAGACCTGGTGGAGCGCGGTGCTGTCGCAGGTGCCCTCGATGGCGTGGGCCCCGTTGCGCAGGCTGCCGTTGGCGATGGCGAGGCACCTGCCGCCGTACTTCACCTGGAGCTGCGCTTCCATGCCGTCGGCGGTGGCAGTGGTGGTGGCGCCGGCGGGTGCGGGTGCGGCCGGGACCGCGTGAGCGGTGCCCGCGCCGACCATGAGGGCGGTCACACCGGCACCGACGGCCAGGGCGGAGCGGAGTCTGTGGAACTTCATGGGATCCGTTCTCTTCTTGCTGGGTTGTCCGACGCGGACGTGTCGCGTCGCATCGGGACGCGATGACGCAGGAGTCGGCCGCACGACGTCACGCCGGCACAAGTACCCGTACCGGCACAAGTACCCTTACCGGCACCGGTACTTGTACCGGTGTGACGTCGTGCGGCAGGAGTAAGGGCAGGCGCAGGGCGCGGGTACGAGCAGTCCCCACGCCCTCGCGCGGCGGCATGCCGCAGCGCGCCTACACCCCGAAGGGGCAGGCCGGGCTCGGGCTCTCAGCCGGTGAAGAGGTTCGCGCGCAGGGCGCTGCCGCTCGGCCGCCCCCGGGGCGGCACGACAACGCGACTGGCCCTCGTGCGGCCTGCGTACACAGACTCACGGTTCATGGTTCCCCCCGGACTACGAACGTGCTCGGGGGTACGCCATGTCCCGACGAAGCGCGGTCGACACTCCGTCGATCTCCTGCGGCGCCTGCCCCCGTCAAATGATCACTGGAACCGTAACCGGCATGGACCAAAGGACGCAAAGGGCTACTTTTCGCCACTCTCGCAGAGGTGTCCGAATTTCAATCGTGCCGCGCACGTCGCCGAGCTGTCACCCGGAAGCGACGTGCCGCATCAGGTCGGCCGCGACGCTCAGGGCGATCGTGGCGGGTTCCTTGCCGGTGATCTCGGCGATGCCGATCGGGGTCTTGATCCGGTCGATGGCGGCGGCGTCATGGCCGCCCTCGGTGGCCAGGCGCCGCCGGAACCGCGTCCATTTGGCGGCCGAGCCGATCAGTCCGATCGAACCGAGACCGCTGGTGCGCAACGCGGCGTCGCACAGTGCGGCGTCCTCGGCGTGATCATGGGTCATGATCAGGACATGGGTGCCGGCCGGCAACTCCGCGAGCACCTCCTCGGGCAGCAGCGGTGTGTGGTGCACATGGATCTGCGCCACCGCGTCCGCGAGCACGCCGAGCCGACCGTCGGTGAGCATGTCGGCGCGGCTGTCGGTCAGATGCAGGTCGAGGTCGTGGCGGGCCAGGATGCGTGCCAGCTCAAGGCCGACGTGCCCGACACCGAAGACCGCCACGGCCTGAACCACGGGCAGCGGTTCGAGCAGTACGGTGACGGCCCCGCCGCAGCACTGCACGCCGTGCGGGCCAGTGACCTTGTCGTTGAGGGCGAACTCCATCAACTCCGGTTCCGGGTCGGGCGTGCCGATCAGCTCGCGTGCCCGGTCGATCGCGACGGCCTCGATGTTGCCGCCGCCGATCGAACCCCAGGCCTCCGTCCGCCCCACGACGAGCTTGGCGCCGGCCCGGCGCGGCGCGTGGCCGCGCACGGCCGCGACGGTCGCGAGCACGCCGGGTTCCCGGCGTGCCCGCAGCCGCGCGACCGCGGTGACCCAGGTCATGTCAGGCATGGCTCGCGGAGCCCGCGTCGACGCGGAGGCTTTCGCCGTCGCGAGCCTGGTCTGCCTCGCGCGCGGCGCCGCTGCCGCGGGCCGCTTCGATCGCCCAGTACACCGCCTCCGGTGTGGCGGGCGAGGCGAGTTCCACGCTGACTCCGGCCGGCCCGAACGCCGCGGCGGCCTGCCGCAACGCCTCGCGCACCGAGAAGGCCAGCATCAGCGGAGGCTCGCCCACGGCCTTGGAGCCGTAGACCGCGCCCTCCTCTGTGGCGTTCTCCAGCAGCCTGACGTGGAACTCCTCGGGCATCTCGGAGAAGCTCGGCAGCTTGTACGTACTGGCCGCCCGCGTCAGCAACCGGCCGCGGTGCGGCCCGTCACCGCTGTCCCAGCGCAGGTCCTCTAGGGTCAGCCACCCCGCGCCCTGGACGAAGCCTCCTTCGACCTGACCGATGTCGATCAAAGGGGAGAGGCTGTCGCCGACGTCGTGCACGATGTCCACCCGCCGGATGCGGTACGCGCCGGTGAAGCCGTCCACCTCCACCTCGGCGGCCGCGGCGCCGTAGGAGAAGTACTTGAACGGTGAGCCCTGGAACGCCTTGGCGTCCCAGTGCAGGCCTTCGGTCCGGTAGAAGCCGGCCGCCGACAACTGCACCCGCTGGAAGTAGGCGGTGCGCACCAGGTCGTCCCAGGCCAGTTCCCCGTCGTGGCCGAGGGCGCGCGCGACGCCCTCGACGATCCGCACGTCCGAGGCGTTCACACCCAGCTGGGTGCCGGCCACCTGCGCCAGCCGTCCGCGCAACTGCTCGCAGGCGTTCTTCACGGCAGCGCCGTTGAGGTCCGCTCCGGCACTGGCGGCCGTGGCGGAGGTGTTCGGCACCTTGTCGGTACGCGTCGGGGCCAGCCTCACCTTGTGCAGCGGGATGCCCAGCGTGGTCGCGGCCACCTGCAGCATCTTGGTGTGCAGGCCCTGCCCCATCTCGGTGCCGCCGTGGTTGATCAGGACCGAGCCGTCCTTGTAGATCAGCACCAGCGCGCCGCCCTGGTTGAAGGCGGTGAGGTTGAACGAGATGCCGAACTTGATCCCGGTGAGGGCGAGTCCCCGCTTGGTGTGCGGGTGCGCGGCGTTGAAGGCCGCGATCTCGCGCGTGCGAGCGGTGAGGGCGGCGTCGTCCCGCACCTGCCGCCAGACGGTCGAGATCCGTTCGGCGTGCGTCACCGGCTGCCCGTACGGCGTCGTCTGGCCCTGGCCCGGCCGGTAGAAGTTGCGCTCGCGCAGCTCCATCGGATCCAGACCGAGCAGCGGCGCGCACCGGCCCATGATGTCCTCGATCACCAGCATGCCCTGCGGTCCGCCGAAACCGCGGAACGCGGTGTTGGAGACCTTGTTGGTCCTGGCGATGCGGCCGGCGACGCGGGCGTGGGGAATCCAGTAGGTGTTGTCGATGTGGCACAGCGCGCGGGCGACCACCGGTTCGGACAGGTCCAGGCTCCAGCCGCCGTCGGCGGTCAGGGTGGCGTCCAGGGCCTGGATGCGGCCGTCGCTGTCGAAGCCGATCCTCCACTCGGCGTGGAACCCGTGGCGCTTGCCGGACATGGTCAGGTCCTGGGTTCGGTTGAGCCGTACGCGGACCGGCCGGCCGGTCAGCCTGGCGCCGAGCGCGGCGACGGCCGCGAAGCCGTGCGGCTGCATCTCCTTGCCGCCGAAGCCGCCACCCATCCGCAGGCACTGCACGGTCACCTCGTGACTGTGCAGGCCGAGCACGTGAGCGACGATCTCCTGCGTCTCCGAAGGGTGCTGGGTACTGCTCTGGACGAACATCTGCCCGTTCTCGTCGACGAGGGCCAGCGCCGTGTGCGTCTCGAGATAGAAGTGTTCCTGGTCGGAGAACTGGAACTCGCCCGTGAACACGTGCGCGGAGTCGGCGAACCCGGCGTCGACGTCGCCGGTCCGCATCACGGGCCGGGCGCCGTGGAAGCTGCCCGCCGCGATCGCCTCCCGCAGTGTGATCAGGGAGGGCCGCTCCTCGAGTTCCACCTCGACGGCCGCCGCACCGAGCCGCGCCGCCTCCAGGGTCTCGCCGAGCACCCAGGCGACCGCGTGGCCGTGGAACATGACCTCGTCGGGGAAGAGCGGCTCGTCGTGCTTCATCCCGGCGTCGTTGACGCCGGGCACGTCGGCGCCGGTCAGCACGCGGACCACACCGGGGACGGCGAGCGCGGGCCCGGTGTGCAGCGCGATGATCCTGCCGTGCGCTTTCATGGCCTGGACCGGGTAGGCGTGCAGCACATCCTTGGTGCGGTGGACCAGGTCGTCGGTGTACAGCGCGGTGCCCGTGACGTGCAGGTGGGCACTCTCGTGCGGCATGGAGACGCCGACGACGGGCTTCTCGGGACGCTCGGACAACTGACTCATGACGACACCGCCTCGGTGGTTCGCGCGTACAGCTTCAGCAGGCTCTGGCCGAGCATCGCGGCGCGGTATCCGGCGCTGGCACGGTGATCGTCCATGGGGGTGCCCTGGGCCCGCAGCACCCGGGCCGCGGCCTCGACGGTCTCGGTCGTCCAGGGCTCGCCCTCCAGGGCCGCCTCCGCGGCGAGGGCGCGGAGCGGGGTGGCGGCCACGCCGCCCAGGCCGATGCGCGCCTTGCGGACGATCCCGTCCTCGATGTCGAGTGCGAAGGCGACGGCCACGCTGGAGATGTCGTCGAAGCGGCGTTTGGCGATCTTGTGGAAGGCCGCGACCGGAGCCAGTGGCAGCGGGACGCGGACCGCGCGGATCAGCTCACCGGGGCGGCGCACGCTCTGCCGGTATCCCGTGAAGTAGTCGGAGAGGGGCACCTCGCGCTCGCCGTCGGCGTCGGCGAGCACCAGCGAGGCCTCGAGTGCGAGGAGTACCGGCGGGCTGTCCCCGATGGGGGAACCGGTTCCCAGATTGCCGCCGAGCGTCGCGCTGTTGCGGATGAGCCGGGACGCGAACTGCGGGAACAGCTCTGCCAGCAGGGGGACTTCGCCGTCGAGGCGGCGTTCGATCTCGGTGAGTGTCAGCCCCGCACCGATCTCGACGTGGTCGGATTCGACGCGCAGCTCCCGGAGTTCGGGCAGCCGGTCGACGGCTACCACACAGTTCGCTCGACGGGAGGCGATGTTGACCTCCACGCCCCAGTCCGTGGAACCGGCGACCACGACCGCGTCGGGCCGCTCACGCAGCACCCGCAGCGTCTCGGCCAGGGTGCCCCTGCGCAGGAACACGCTGTCGTCCCGGGAGTATTCGGTGGCCACCGGCTCGGGCGGGGACAGCTCGCGACGCCGCGCCAGAGGGTCCTCCTCGGAGGGCGTACCGACGGCGAACGCGGCATCGCGAATGGGGCGGTAGCCGGTACAGCGGCACAGGTTCCCGCTCAGCGCGTGCAGATCGAAACCGTTCGGACCGTGCTCGGGGTCGCCGCTCCCGGCCGGGTCCGCGTGTGCGCAGCGGCTCGGCCGGTAGTACTCGGCGGCCATGCTGCAGACGAATCCCGGTGTGCAGTAACCGCATTGGGAGCCGCCGCGGACGGCCATCTCCTCCTGCACCGGGTGCAGTGTGGCCGGCGCGCCGGCCACCCCTGCGGTGGCGAGCCCCTCGGAGGTGACGACCTCCTGACCGTCGAGCGAGGCGACCGGGACCAGACAGGCGTTGACCGCCACCCAGTCCGTGGGCTTGTCCGTCCCGGGCCGGGCCACGAGGACCGAACAGGCTCCGCACTCACCCTCGGCGCAGCCCTCCTTGGTGCCGGTGAGGCCGCGCTCGCGCAGAAAGTCCAGCACCGTGGTGTGGGGCGCGGCCGGTGAGATCGGTGCTTCTTCGCCGTTGACCGTGACGGTGGCCGCGGGCCGCGCCGCTACCACGGAACGTCCCCGTCCGGGTGCGTGGTTGTCGTGACTATCCAAGTCGCCATTTCAGGAGCTTTCTCTCTCGGTGGCGCGGCTCGATGACCAGGAGCGCGCCACACAGGGCACGCGACGGCGTGTCTCAGGCGGTGACGGACATGCGAAAGTGCCGGGGCCGCGATCGGGCACGCCGGAAGAGGGCTGTTCAGCAGCCGTGTGCTATGAGACCCGGAGCCCAGGCGGTCTGGTGGGGGAGGCGGGACGGTTCGGAGATGTTCGACATCCGACGTCGCCTCCTTCCCGTGACTCGCGGTGACTCGGTGCGCCCGAACCTACGGTGCCGAGGTTCGCCGGTCAACCCCTCGCATACGGCCCCGCCGAGGGTGTGGCGTGCCACGGCGCGCGGCCTGGCGAGGCGGCGCGGGGCATGGCGAGGCGGCCCGGGGACATGGCGAGGCGGCCCGGGCTTCGGG
>NZ_JBHTSA010000104.1:0-8840 GCF_042795405.1 Streptomyces sp. NPDC056480
GACATGCAACAGCGCTGAACCGTTTCCGGCGGGATCATCTGATCGTTGGTTGATATGTGTCGTTGACTGACGCGCAGTGGGCGCGGATCGAGCCGTTGCTGCCGGACCGGACGCCGAGACGTGGCGGTCGGTGGCGGGATCACTGGCAGGTGATCGACGCGGTCGCGTTCAAGTACCGGACCGGAACGCCGTGGATGGACCTGCCCGAGGAATTCGGGTCGTGGAAGGGCGTTCACAACCGGCTTCGGAAATGGGCGGCCGACGGGACCTGGGAACGCCTCCTGACAGCTCTGCTCGCCCAGGCCGACGCCGAAGGCGACCTCGACTGGGTCGTCTCGGTCGACTCCACCGTCGTCCGATCCCACCAACACGCCGCCGGAGCCCGCCAAAAGGGGCCCCGGCCGACGAGCCGGACGACCATGCCCTCGGACGCTCACGTGGCGGACTGACCACCAAGATCCACCTCGCCGCGGACAGCCGCTGCCGGCCTCTGACCTTCGTCATCACGCCAGGCCAGGCCGACGACGCGCCGGCGTTCGAGCAGGTCATGGCCCGGATCCGGGTTCCCCGACCGGTCGGCCGACCACGAACGACGCCAGACGTGGTCCTCGCGGACAAGGCCTACTCGTCCCGCGCGATCCGCACTCACCTGCGGCGCCGAGGGATCCGGGCCGTGATCCCGCAGCCCGCCGACCAAGCCGCGAACCGCAAGCGGCTGGGCAGCCGCGGCGGCAGACCACCGGCCTTCGACCGCGAGGCATACAAGCGCCGCAACACGGTCGAACGCTGCATCAACAAGCTCAAGCAATGGCGCGGCCTGGCCACCCGGTACGACAAGAACGCCACCATCTACCTCGCCGGGCTCCGCCTCGCCGCCATCTTCATCTGGTCAGCAAGGTGATCCGAAGAAAACGCCCTAGGTCGGTCGGATCCGTTGGATCCGTTGGATCGGATCGCGGATGCCTACCGAAGGGGGTTTCCTGCTCGCTCTCCGCGAAGCGGTCACCGCCGCCTGCTCGGGGCGCCCCGTCACTCACTGGGCAGCGGCGTCAGCCCCTGAGATTTCCACCGCTCACCCACAGTCGAGGAGTCGGTCCCCTGATGAGCACCTGTCGCCGGAGGTGGCCGATGTGTTGGAGGCGTCGGGCTGGGCGCCCGGACGGATGGTGGACACGGCCCGCTGGCGAACCAGGTTCGCAGCGCTCGGCTTCGACATGCACGCCGCCGCGTTGGCATTCCTGAAAGAGTTCGGGGGTCTGACGGTGAACGTCAGCGGTCCGGGGATCAGCTGTGCGCGCACGCCGTTCGAGCTGGACCCCGAACTGGCCTGGGGCGATGAGGACCGGTTCACGGAGTGGGGTGAAGCGATCGGGCGCCGTCTCTACCCGCTCGGCGAGCTGGACCACGGCCGGTTCTTCCTCGGCATCGATGAAGTGGGCGTGATCTATCTCGTCGAGGGCTGGATCGCCGACTTCGGACCGATGCCTCGCGCCATGGAGAACTTGGCGCTCGGCGTGGCTCCTCGCGCCATCGAGTACGGGTACGAGCCAGCGGGACGGCCGTCCTGACCCCGCCAATGGCCTGTGGAGGTTGGAGGTCCCCTTCTGGGAACAGAAGCCGCTGCCGGTCTCGCCGAGCGCGTCGTGCGCTCACGAGGGCTGAACGTCTCCGTCTAGGACGGCTGAAGCCCCGGCCGAGTGCCAGGGCGGGAGGAGCCGCCCGGCTCTGCGCGCCCTGGCTCCTCAATGAGTGGAGGCGCCCGCCCGGTGCAACGTGCGACGGCTTCCCGGGCGGGCTCTGGTCTCATCGTCCGTCAAAGGCGCTCGCAGCGCACGCCGGGCGGGGCGGGGTGGAGTGGGGTGGGGTGGTGTGTCGGTCATCCTGCTGTACTTCGAGTCCGTTGTGGTCGGCATCCGCGTGCCCGGAATCGGGTACGGCAGGCCAGACTTCGACCGTCTCACGTGCAGGCACCGCAACACCGTCGAGCGGTGCATCGACCAGCTCACGCAGGAGCGCGGCGCCGCCGTACACACCGACAAGGTCCAGGTGCACCACCTCACGGTGCTTCACGTCGCCGCGATCTCCCTCTGAACGCGGGCCTGCGAGGAAGACCCTCACCTCTGCCAAGGAAGCGCCTCGATCGATGCGATGTCGCCCGCCGCCAGGAGCTCGAAGAGTCGGAGAATCTCCTCGACGTCGGCGTCGCGCATCTCACCCGGGGCCACCGCGTCGTCGTCCGGGTTCTCCCAGACCAGCAGGCCGCCGCGCAAGGCGCTGATGCACCACCCGCCTTCATGGGTCAGTGACACATCGGGGTGCTCGTCATGGGCCTGCGCCAGACCGCCGAGGACTCGCCTCATCGCCTCCGGATCAGGCTCGTCGACCGGCCCGACCATGACGTCGTACATGAAGCAGCTCATTGACCAACCACCTGATGCTGCTCAGTACCAGGGGCGGGCATCGGGCGTGGGCAGCGGACGCAGTGTCGACCAGCGTTCGAGCATGCGGTCGGCCATGGCGGAGCTGAGGCGGCCGACGGCGTGCAGGTGATCGTGGTCGCGGGTCATGTCGGCGACCACGCCGAGGCGGTGGACAAGCCGCTCACGGGCGGAGACGTAGCCCCACTCGAAGTCCTCGGCGGGCACCCGGGCGAGCTGGTCGACCGTCCCTCGGTGGGCCCGCTCGACGAGGGCGTCGCCCTGGATCAGCCAGGCTGCGCACGCGTCGGCGAGGTCGCCCGGCACGTCCTTCCCGGTGAGGCCGCGCCAGGTGGTCCGGTAGACGTCCTCGACCTCCGCGAGCGGTGCCGCGGTGACCGACATGGCGCACCAGCAGGTCGGGAAGCCGATGCGGAAGTAGGCGAGTTCGATCAGGCCGTTGCCGAGCGAGGCCCGTTCGAAGTCGACGAAGCGGACGCCGTCGGCGGTGCGCAGATCGTTGCCGGGGCAGGGGTCGCCGTGCAGCAGCGCGTGGTGCGAAGTGGGGTCCAACCGCTCCAGAAGGCCGGCGAGTTCATGGGGAACCGTGGACGGTACGGGCACGTCGAGCGCCCGGGCCAGGGCGAGGAAGGACTCCGCGTCGGCGGCCGTGGGTCCCGACCAGACCGGCAGTGCGCCCGCGTCGGCCGGCCCGGTCAGGGCGTGCAGCCGGGCGAGCGACTCGGCGTACCCCGGCATCCAGTCGCCGGTCTTGCCGAGGTCGTCCAGGTGCTCGAGGACCATCACCCGCGAGGGCCGGTCCGTGGCGAGTACGGCAGGGGCCACGGCGGGTCCGGAGGCCCGCCCCGCCAGGCGCAGCCCGGCTACCTCCCGCGCGAAGCGCGTGCTCGCGTCGGCGCCCGTGTCCCCGGCGTCGGTGATCTGCTTGACGATCACGAGGCGCTGGTCTGCCAACCGGACCCGCCACACCCGTGACCGAGGGCTGCTGTCCAGGAGCTCGGCCTGCTCGGGGGTGCCCACGGTGGAGAGCAGCGTTTCATCGAACGGAACACGGTTCGGCATGCCGACGAGCGTAGCCTTCGCTTCGTACGCGCGAGCGAGTGCCTAGATCCGTCGACGTCTGACAAGGGCTGTGTCGCTTTCGAGCAGCGGAGCTGAAGCGCTGACCGGGCGTCCGGTCATGGTTGTCGTGTGACGACCGCTGATGTGGACGGCCCGTTGCCCGCCCCGAGGACCCTCGTCAGTGCAACCGACTGGGCGACGCGTGAGCATCCGTACGGGTCGGCCGGCGACTCTCCTGCCCTGCGGATGGGGCTACTCGCGGACGAGCCCGGCACATAGGCCACGGCTCTGCGCCATCTCGAGGATGCGATTCATCACCAGACCTCGGTCTACTCGGCGACGGTTCCTGCAGCGCTGTTTGTCGCAGCGGCACTCCTGGATCCGTCGACGGCAGCTGTCCGTCCCGACCCGAGCGGACGCCAGAAGCAGGTGCGTGCGGCACTGTTGGACTGGCTGGCGTCCGTGGCCGAAGCGGTCGGCAACGAGGCGGAGGCGACGATGGCACGGTCCGGGCGCCGTCTGGAGGGAAGCCCGGTGTCTGTACGGGTTCGGGTGCTGCGTCCCGCACTCTTCCGCGCCGTGTCGGCCTTCCTGCACGATGCCGACCTTGGCGTCCAAGAGGCGCCCATCGCCGCCGCTGTCCCCCTGCTGGATGATCCAGAGCTGGTCCGGCACCGATCGGTCCTCACTCCGTTGGCGTGCGACGTCCCGGCCACCAGCGCCGACAGGTCGTACCGATTCGTTGCCGCCCGTGGCTTGCATGCCTGGGGCCAGGAAGTCGGGCCCATGCCGGCCTGACAGGACGCGGGCCCGTGGGCCGACGTCTGCGCCAGCGATGGGACAGCTCCCCTGTGACGACGGCGGCCGCAGCCAGGGCCGCACACGTCGGCCAGCCCTTGGGGTCGCCGGTGGCTTGGCCGACGAGCCAGAGGGCAAGTGCCGCCAGGACCCACCAGACGACGAACCCGGCCCCTCCGCGCAGCCGCGAGTTCCTGTGAGTCACAAGCCAACGGTAGCGGCCGTGGCCGGGCCCAATACGCGAGGCTCGGTCACGACGGGGGCTGCCGGGTACCGAGGGCATCGAGATCTGCCGGCAGCCGCGAAGCTGCCCGGCGGCACAGCGGCCCAGCGGCCCAGCGCAGAGCAGGCCGGTCTGCCCGACGGCAGAGCGGGCCGGTCTGGCCGGCCGACTGGCCGACTGGGCGACTGGGCGACTGGGCGACTGGGCGACTGGGCGACTGGGCGACTGGGCACGGTGCCATCTCCGCCGGCGTGGACCACTGCCGGCACGCGTTCCTGCGCAGATGTGACCTGGAGCACCCGTTCCACCGGCCCAGCAGATCTCCGGCTGGGCCAGGCCCCGCCCGCCTGCGCCACTCCGCCGTGGGGGCTCAGGTCGACGCGCAGAAGCAGTACCTCGTCGCTCTGACCAGCGACAACACCATGCATGGCAGTCCCCACTACCATTCCAGTGCTTGAATGGGGCGTCGTCTTTGACCGAGCAAGGAGAAGCACTGTGCCTTTGGTGTCCGTCGTCATGCCCGTGTACAACTCGGCGGCGACGCTCGGCGCATCGGTTCGGTCGGTGCTCTCGCAGACCCACAGCGACCTGGAGCTGCTGGTCACCGACGACAAGTCCTCCGATGACTCCATGGACCTGCTCATGGAGTTCGCCCGGCAGGACGAGCGCGTCAAGCCGGAATCGGCACCGGTCCAGGGTGGTGCCGGCCGAGCACGCAACCTCGCCATCGAGCGGGCCCGGGGGGACTACGTCGCCTTCCTCGACAGCGACGACCTGTGGCTTCCGGAGAAGACCGAGCGGCAGATCGAGTTCGCCGCTGCGGGCGACGCGCCCTTGACGTTCACCTCGTACTACAAGATGGACGCCGACTACGACGGCGAGAGCACCGACTTCACCCCCAACGGGCGGGTGATCCGCGCGCGGGAACACGTGGACTACCGCGCGATGCTGGTGCGGGACTACATCGGTGCTCTCACCGCCATGTACGACCGCAATGCCCTCGGCACCCGGCTGATGCCGGAGATGCGGAAGCGGCAGGACTACGCGCTGTGGCTGTCGATCATGCGGGACGGCGCGGACGCCCGGGGCCTCACGGAGCCGCTTGCGGTGTACAGGGCCCATCAGGCGGGTTCGCTGTCCTCCAACAAGCTGTCCCTGGTCCCGTACAACTGGGAGCTGTACCGACAGCACGAAGGACTGTCGGTCCCCCGGGCGACGCGGGCGCTGACCGGTGCGGTGTGGCAGTCGCTGCGCAACTCTCGCATCTGACGAAGCTCACCCACGTGCGCGGCAGGCCATGAGCCTCCGAGGACGCTGAGGACGCCGCCGGGGCTCGTCGGCTGCTTCTGGCACCGAGCCCCTGAGACTCCCTGATCCCCAAGTGCAATTACTGCGAGACGGGGGTGCGCCCGGCATGGTCAGAGAGGTGCGCACCGGATGAGCGACGAGCAGAGCAGGGCGAGGGAGGAATCTCTCGGAAAGGCGTTCAGCTGGCTTTGTTCGCGAGAACCGGATCTGGTCCACTTCTTGTGGTTGCGTACACAGCGTGACGGCTGGGCGTCCTTCGATGACGGTTGATGTCGCCCGAAAATCGACCTGCCGGAGGTGACGGCGTCGACAGTTCTGCGCTGTGAACAACGTGCGGCCGCGGCTGGAAGAACTGCTGTTCGGGTCGGTGGAGAACATGTCGGTGGGGTCGGTCGACGTGACTGGCGCTGTCGTAAGAGTGGAGGCCCGGTCCACGGCCAGGCGGGCGGCCTGTCCGGGGTGCGGGTACTGGTCGAGTCGAATACACGGCTCTTACCTGCGGTTTCCCAGAGATCTACCCACAGCGGGCAAGCCCGTCGTCATGTCGTTGCGGGTGCGTCGATTCGTCTGCGCGGAGGGCTCCTGCCTGCGCAAGACGTTTGCCGAGCAGGTGCCCGGCTTCACCCGTCGATTCGCTCGCCGGACGGAACGGCTGCGATCGACGCTCGTCTCGGTCGGTCTCGCGCTCGCGGGACGGGCCGGCGCCCGAATGTCGGACGCCTTCGGAGTCCGAGTCAGCCGGAACACCCTGTTGAGGCTGATCGCCTCGCTGCCAGATCCGCCCACCGCCACGCCCCGCGTGCTCGGCGTCGACGAATACGCTCAGCGCAAGGGCCGGATCTACGGAACCGTACTCGTCGACGTCGAGACACGCCGGCCCGTAGACCTCCTGCCGGACCGGGAAGCGGACACCCTCGCGGCCTGGCTGTCCGAACGGCCCGAAATCGAGATCATCTGCCGGGACCGCGCCCTCTTCTACGCCGAGGGCGCCACCCGCGGCGCCCCTCAAGCCCTCCAGGTCGCCGACCGATGGCACCTTTGGCACAACCTCGGCGAAGCCGCCGAGAAGTGCGTCTACCGGCACCGCGCCTGCCTCCGGCCTGCACCTGAGTCACCGGAGGAGCCAACCCAGGCTCCGGAGTCGCCCGCGGCCTCGCCGTGGCCGACGGGCCACCGGTTCGCCGAACGCACCCGCGCCGAGCACTCCACCGTCCATGCCCTGCTGGCCGCTGGTCACAGCAAGCGGTCCATCGCCCGGCAGCTCGGCATGGGCCTCAACACCGTTCTCCGATTCTCCCGCGCCAACGAACCGGAGCGGCTGTTCACCGGCCAGTGGCAAAGCCGTCCCACCAAGCTCGATGCCTACAAGCCCTACCTCGACCAGCGATGGCAGGAAGGCTGCATCAACGCCTGGAAGCTTTGGGAGGAGATCAAAGCACAGGGCTACCCAGACGGCTACGGCAACGTCCGCGCCTACGTCAGCCGGAACCTACGCGGCAAGCCCCAGCCGGTCGGCCCCCGGCCGCCATCCGCCCGCGCCGTCACCCGCTGGATCCTCACCCACCCCGATGCCCTGGCCGAGAGCGACCGGCTCCAGCTCAAGGCCGTGCTGGCCAGCTGTCCCGAACTGGACGCACTCGCCGAGCATGTGCGCTCCTTCGCACACATGCTCACGCAGCTGCAAGGCCACCAACTGCCAGCATGGATCGAAGCGGCAACCGCCGCCGACCTGCCCAGTCTCCAGCGATTCGGCCGGCATCTGTAGCGCGACCTCGACGCCGTCACTGCCGGACTCTCGCAGCCGTGGAACTCCGGAGTCGTCGAAGGCCATGTCAACCGGATCAAGATGCTGAAGCGCCAGATGTTCGGCCGCGCCGGCTTCGAACTCCTACGCAAGCGCGTCCTGCTCTACTCGTGAATAGGCTGCTCAGGACTCATCGTCGATCAGCCCGAAGTCTTTTGGGAACTCTTCCAGGAACTCGTGACGAGCCGGGTCGGTCTCGGCGGCTGCCATCTCCCCAACCAGCTCAATCAGTTCCTGCCGCTGATCATTAGGCAGCGTTCTGACCATGTGGGCGATGCCCTCCATCACCTTGACCGCGTCGTCCTGATCCATCTGCTCGTCTTCGCTGCCGTCGATGAACCACAGGACATCGACCAAAGCCTCGGCCAAGGCACGAGTCAGGGACGGATACGAAGACGTCACGGCGGTCTCCCAGCAGATCAACGGCAGAGTTCGGCCATCCCACCACACGCCACTGACATCACCATCTGTGAGCCTCCACGGAAAGTGGACCAGAGCCGGTTCTCGCGAACAAAGCCATTCAGCGGTGCCTCGCGTGTCGAATGCGGTCTCGTGGACGTCGAGGCGGCCCGCCTGGTCTACCAGGAGGCGGGTTCCGACGTCACCGACGAGCTCGTGGCGTTCCCCGGGAAGTAAGGCGTGACGACCGTCTTCCGGCCGTCGCATACCACCGGGGACGAGTCCTCGCTGAGGATCTCAGTCAGGGAGGCCGCAGAGGCGTTCGCGCCGAACGTGCGGTACTTCGAAAAGCGCCTCGGCAGGTCCGCCCTGCCGGTGGGCATCGCCCTCTCGACCGAGGAGATGATTCCTCTCGCAGAGAACGGTGCCATCGCGCTCGGTGGCGACGCCGGAGTTCAGCGGCTCTCTCACGGCTTCGAGGAAGCCGTGAGAGCTATGATCTCGGGCGACTTGGACATCTCGGTCGACTCCACCACCGTCCGCGAGTACCTGCGACGGCGGGGAATCCGCCACACCATCCCGGAGAAGACCGACAGCCAGGCAGCCCGCCTGCGCAAGGGCACCCGCGGTGGACGGCCGCCCGGCTTCGATGAAGACCGCTACAAGAAGCGCAACACCGTCGAGCGGGGGGTGAAACCCCCGAAGCAGTACCCGGCGGGTGATAGCCCCCCAACACCAACGCGGGTTAGTCTTACACGGCACCGCCCCCCCCGGGGCCGGCGCGGTATGGCTCCGAACCAGGGGACCA
>NZ_JBHTSA010000104.1:8850-28667 GCF_042795405.1 Streptomyces sp. NPDC056480
CGTGGGGGGGGCTAACCCCCGCTGGATGCTGGCGGGGGGGTTTGACCCCCCGCTACGACAAGCGCGGTTACGTCTTCCTCGGCACCGCCACCGCTGCGGCCGTCGCGATCTGGCTCCGAACCTGAGCTCCTACGCGACCCAGCAGTAGACGCTTTGGTTCTGGCGCCGGGCACTGGTGACGAGGGCGGCCAGTTCACCCACGATCGCTTCGGCGATCTCGGTGTCGATGACCTCGCCGTCCTCCGCACGCAGTTGAGTCCACGAGGCGGAGACGTCGCTCAACCTGGAGGGCGTGGCATCCGCGAGCGCAGTGGACAGGCGAGGCGAGATCGCGAAGACGACGCATCCGTCATGATCCTGGCCGGCGACGATGCGAGGCTCACCGGCTTCGACGAGTTCCTCGAAGCTGCCGTCGGCCATGAGGCATTCCCACTCGACCACGGCTTCTTCGGGATCGAAGTTACCGAAGGAGAGCGACTCGAATGCCCGTCCCGGCCCGGTCTGGAGGGTCAGGCTCGCTGACGTGTCGTCCGGCGCGACGAAGAACTTCACGATGATGCTCACCCGGGCATCATGCCCGACGATCCACAGCCATGATCGACCGGACAAGTCCTGGTCGCCCAGGACGCTTCGTTCGGATCCTGCGAGGCTTGCCATACTTCCCGAGTGGAGATGCGAGCCGAGGAGGCAGCACGGCGTTGGCTGGCTGATCAGGGCGTCAGCCGGGTGCACGACGGGTGGGTGAGCGACGAGGAACCGGACGCATTGCTCACCGCCAACCAGGTGGCGCACTCCTGGGCCGGTGATGTCTTCGCCGAAGACCTGGATGCAGCCGACCAGGTGCGGTTGGCTTTCGGGCTACTGGACCTCCTCGACGAGTACTGGGTCACGTGCGAGATCCGGTTCGCGAACGCGAGTGCGGAGGGCCCCCTGCCGGCCGACGTACTGTGGGACGGCTACCGTCAGCGGCTGGAGGCGGATCGGGATGCCGAAGCCGTCATCTACTCGCTGTGGGTGGACTGGTTCGAAGACCACACCACTTCCGCGACGGCCTTCGCCGAGGTTCTCGGTATCGACATCGACCGGGTGGTGGCCGAGCGATCGGAAGCCCTGCTCCGCCGAGCCCGTCGGGTTCTGGAGTGTTCGGGACCGGTGCGCTGGACGGTGAAGGAGCTGACGTACCGCACCGCCATGCGGCTTCCTGCCCTGCACTCGGCCGTCTTCCGCGGCCTCCTGGCGAGCTTCCACGACGTCTACGGCGACCTGGAGCCCGCTGCCGCACTGGCCTTCCTCGGCCGGCTGGATCTGCCCACGAGTACCCATCACCTTGCCGAACTGCGTCACGTACTTGCCGCAGGGCACAAGAACCACTACCGCAGCCCTGGCGCCTGGGACGACGCGGTTCGCTCCTGCTCCTGAGTCGTTGGCCTGGCAGACCAAAGAAGGATGCCGGGGACGTAGAGTCCGGCCAGGTGGATGGTTGCGGTCTTTTCGTGGCGGGTGGCGATGCCCCACCACTGCTTCAGGCGGCTGATGCAGCGCTCGACGGTGTTCCGCTGCTCGTATGCCTCGTGGTCGAAGGCGGGTGGCATGCCGCCCTGGCTGCCGCGCCGCAGCCGGTGGCCGCGCCGATCGGCCGGAGCGGGGATGACCGCCCGGTTCCGCGCTTGCGCAAGTGCTCGCGGATCGCGGATCGCGGATCGCGGATCGCGTTGGGAGGAGTACGCCTGGTCGGCCAGGACCACGTCCGGCCTGGTTCCGGGACGTCCTCGATGCCGAGGGACACGGAGGCGGGCCATGACGTGAGTGAAGGCGGGCGCGTCACCGGCCTGTCCGGCGGTGAGCACGAAGGCCAGTGGCCGGCAGTGGGCACCGGAGGCGAGCGGGGTGGATCTTCGTGGTCAGTCCCCCGCGAGACCGTCCGATGGCAATGTCGCCGGGCTCGCCAGCCGGGGCCCCTTCTTACGGGCCCCGGCTGCGTGCTGGTGAGCGCGCACGACAGTGGAGTCGACCGCGACGGCCCAGCTGAGGTCTTCCTCGACGTCGGCCTGCGCGATGAGCGCGGTGAACACCCGCATCCAGATGCCGTCGGTGGCTCACATCCGCAGTCTGTTGTAGGCGCCCCGCCCGTTCCCGTACTTCTCGGGCAGGTGGACCCACTGCGATCCGGTCTGGAACTTCCACGCGATCCGTGGGGCGGGGTGATCTTTCGGATGAGGAATGGGCTCGGCTGGAACCGCATCTGCCAAGGAGCGCGGGGCGGGGTGGGCGGTGGCAGTGCCACCGCCAGGTGATCAATGGGATCCTCTCCCGCCACGGCAGCGGACTGGCCTGCCGTGGCGGGATTTGCTGTCCCGTTTCGGGAAGTGGAAGACGGTTCATGACCGTCATCGCAGGTGGTCAGCAGACGGCACGTGGGAGAGGATCCTGCGGGCCGTCCAGGCCGACGCCGATGCCGAGGGCCTGATCGACTGGAGCATGGTCAGTGCGGACTCCATCTCCTGCCGGGCCCACCAGCAGGCGGCTGGTGCTCACTCCCGCCCGCCGAGAGTCCCCGGCAGACGAAGCACGCCAGTCCAGCACCGAACCGACGAGGCTCTGGGCCGTTCCTGGGGTGGCCTGACCTGCAAGATTTATCTGGCGGGTGAGGGTGGACGCCGCCCCCTCGCCTTTGTCATCGCTCCCGGCCAGTGGGGCGATGCCCCACAGTTGATCCCCGTACTGGAACAGATCCGGGTTCCGCGGCCGGCCGGCGGACACCCGCGTATTCGGCCCGATCACCTTGGCGGCGACAAAGCCTATTCATCGTGCCGCAATCGTAGCTATCTGCGGCGACGCCAGATCGAGCACACGATCCCGGAGCCCAAGAACCAGCGTGCCAACCGCCAGCAGCGCGGCATTAAGGGCGGCCGTCCGACCGGGTTCGACAGAGAAATCTACCGGCGCCGCAACGAAGTGGAGCGAATGATCAACCGGCTGAAGATCTTCCGTGCGGTCGCGACTCGTCATGACAAGAGAGCCTACGTCTTTCACGGGACGGTCACCGTCGCCTCGATCCGGCTCCGGCTGCGTACGTAGGTCCGCTCGGCCCTACTCCAGCAGGAGCTCAACGTCATCCGGAACCCAGGGGAAGGGGACGCTGGGCCATCGCGCGGCGGCCCACGCGTCGACATCGACGGCGAGCACGGCATCGATGAAGACCTGCGGCGGTCGGTAACCGTGATCGGTAACGTAGTGCGTGATCAGGAACGGAGCGGCATAAGCGACTCCGGGCTCGCCCGGGATCCGGACCTCGCCATTACCTTCCGGAGCCTTCTCCTCAGGACACAGGTCACATTCGTGCACTCCGAGGCAGACGTTCATCCACTGAACCTGCTGAACGGCCTTCAGCTTCTCCACGAACGCGGTGGGGACCGTTCCAGTCGGGTACGGCTTGCCGGCTTCCAGCCACCCGACGTTCAGGCGGGTGTACGCCGGGCGGTACCAGAGCGCGTAGAAGCACGACTCCCTGTCCGTGAACGCATCCTCGTCCAGGTAGTCGTACTCGCTGAGATCTTCGTAGAACATCCGTACATCATCGCCGCATCGCTTCCTTGACGCCCCAGGGAGCCACGACCCATCGGACACGGCCTAGGCCACACCCCTGATCGGCCCACACGACCCATCGGACAACCCCTGGGCCGTGTGCCGAAAGTGGATCTTGGGCCGTGAATGATCACGGGTCACCGGTCATGGGTCATGGGTCGGAGAGATCGCGCGGACGAGCAGTGGGTGGTGCTGGAGCTGCTGTTGCCGAGGGGGCTAGGGCAGTGCGTCCTCAATGGGACGCTCGCGCGGAAGGTTCACGACCACGCTGCACCCGGCTGTCCAGCAAGGTCAGAAGCCATGTCGATCGTGGTCACGGCCGGGCAGCGCGGCGACTCGCCGCAGTTCGAGGGGGTGCTGGAGAGGGTCCGCGTGCCTCTCATCGGGTCGGGCCGGCCATGTTTCCGTCCCCATCGGGTCGCGGCCGACGAGGCGTACGCCTCCCGCAGGAACCGCGCTTCCCTTCGCCGCCGCGGAATCCGCTGCACCATCCCCGGCAGAGCCGACCAGGCGCGCAATCGCCAGAAGCTCGGCTCCCGCAGCGGCCGAGCACCGCGTTTCGACCCGGCCGACGACCATGTGCGTCACGCGGTCGAGTGCGGGATCGACCGCCTCAAGACGCACCGAGCCGTCGTCACGCGATACGGCGGCGGGCGCTATGAGGCGACCGTCCTCATCGCTGTCATCAACGAGTGGTTGTGATCAGCACCCGTCGCTAGAGCTCGTAGTCCTGGGCCAGTTCCTCCCAGTGAATGCCGCGAAGCGTGAGGTCGGCGTCCTCGCCCGACGGGACGTTCAAGGCGGTCTGGAACCAGACCACGGTGAGAGCGGATCGGTGCAGCACCGGGTCGAGCTCAGGGGCGACCGCTGTCGAGCGGAAGGCACCGATACAGGCCACGGAAGGCAGCACCTCGACGGGGCCGAAGGCGCCGGCGGTCTGGTCCGGGTACTCGGGGGAGGGTGGAACCAGATGGACCGGCGTGGAGGGAAACGCACGTTCAGCCTGCCGCTGGAGGCCCCTGACCTTCATGTCATTGATGGGCTTGCACGGGTAGCCCTCCAGCATCCCTCCGTAGGTCGAAGACATTCGCAGCTCGGTGAGCTCGATCGAACGTCCGGACGCGAGGGTTATGTGGCTCAGCGACATGCCGACACCCTATGTGCAAGATTCACTTCCGATGCACGGCCCAGCGGCTTGGGTGGCGTCCACGCGGCTCGGCATCGAGGTGTTCGACGACATCACTCAACGATCTTCGTGTGCGCCGGTCCCGAGTCGTAGCGGTCGAGGAACTCGTCCTCCCGGAGGTCGACCGCATGCAGTTGGGAGAACACCTCCGTGCCCGCGCCCACCTGCTCGTCGTCGTCGGAGATCCGGTATGCCTGCACCATGTCGAGGACCTCGAAGTCGCTCTCCCGTGCGTACGCGGCCGACTCCCGCTCAGCCAGTGCGATGGCATCGTCGAGGGACCGTGCCCGGAACAGCACGACGCGCTCCTCGTAGGGGCGGTCCTCCCAGGTCAGCCATCGATAGAAGGTTCTGACGCCGTACCACGCCTTCGGCTCTTGCTTCGTCACCGGGCTGTCCTGTCCCCTCGCGCCACATCGTGATCACCGTAGAGAAGGATCCGCTTTCTCAACAGGCCCTGCCGCGATCCTCCCTGATACCGATACCGGTCGCATGCCGCCGACGAACCGTTTCCATACCCGCCGGTCCTAGCGTCTGGCGCAGCCGTCATGGCCGCCCCTCACCACCCTGCGAGGAGAATCCGTGCTCGAAGGCTTCGGCGAAGCGCTCGCGGACCGGGAGTACTACCTGCCGCTGCCCAGCGTGGCCGACCCCGGGCCGCGCTTCGCTCCCCGTGAGGTGCCACCCGGCCTGCGCGGCGTCGCCCAGGGCATCTGGACGGCCTGGGGCAGTCCGCGGACCGGGCTCGCCGAACAGGGCTGGAAGATCCACGTGTCGGCGCGGCTGGACCGGGCGCAGCACGTCCTCGACACGGTCGCCCGGATCTGCTTCTCCGAAGGCGTGCCGTTCAAGCACCTGAGCGCCCGGCTCTTCTTCCTGTTCCTCCATCACAAACACGCCGGACGGGCCCAGGCGGGCAAGTTCTGCGCCGCGTACCCGCCGGACACGGCCACCGCCCGCCGCCTCCTGGAACGCCTGCGCGACGCGCTCGACGGGGAGGAGGGGCCGTACGTCCTCACCGACCGGCGTTTCCGCGACTCGCGGACGGTCCACTACCGCTACGGCTCCTTCGCCGGACGCAGCCGCCTGCGCGCCGACGGTACCCGGGAAGGACTGGTCCTCGACGGCTTCGGCCGCGAGGTCGTGGATCTGCGGCTGCCCGCCTTCCACCTGCCCGCAGGCATCGCGGACCCCTTCGTCGAGGAGGAGGAGAAGCCGCACGAGGGCCCGATCCTGATCCGCGACTACGAGGTGACCCGCGCGGTGCGCCTGAGCAACGCCGGCGGCACGTACCAGGCCCGGGACCGTCGTACCGGCCGCACCGTCTTCCTCAAGGAGGCTCGCGCCCACAACGGCCTGGTCTTCGACGGGACCGACGCCCAGCAGCGGCTGCGGCACGAGTACGGCGTGCTGCGCGAGCTGCACGCGGCCGCTCCCGGGGTGGGCCCGGAGCCGCTGGACCACTTCACGGAGTGGGAACACGACTTCCTCGTCACCGAGTACATCGCGGGGCAGCCGCTGGTGGGCTGGCTGAGCCGGTCCTCTCCGCTGGCCCGCGCCGACCGGACGACCGAGTCCGTCGCCGTGTACTACGAGGTGTGCCGGCGCCTGCTGGCCGCGCTGGACGCCTCGCTGAAGCGGCTGCACGCCGCCGGTTACCGGTTCGGTGACCTCAGCCTTGGCAACATCATGGTCACGCCGTCGGGCGGGATCCGGCTGGTGGACTTCGAAGCGGCCTCGGCCCTGTCCTCGACGCCCTCCGGGATCGGCACCCCGGGGTTCACGCCGCCGGCCGGCCTGCTCCGTGCCGGCTCCGACCCGCTGTTGCAGGACCGGTACGGCATGTCGGCGGTCGCGTTCGCCTTCCTGGCCCCGTTCAACGAGGTCGCCGAACACGCGCCCGCCAATCTGGCGCTGCTACGGCGCGATCTTGCGGACCTGGCTCCACCGCAGGACCTGTGGCAACGGGCCACCGCCTTTCACCCGACGGAGACCCGGGCGCGGGACCGGGCGCAGGAGCACACGCAGGACCGGATGCGGGGCCGGGCGCAGGAGCACACTCAGGACCGGGCACAGGACCGGGCGCAGAAGCACGCGCGGGACCGGGCGCGGGACCGGGATGAGCGCTACGCGCGGGACCAGGTACAGGACCAGGCGCACGACCCTGGCAGTCCCGGTCGCCTGCCCTCCCCCGCCGAGCTGGACGCCGATCCGCGCGGCTGCCTCATCCGGCTGTCCGAGGAGGTCGCCGCGGGGCTGCTGGAGATGGCTGACGCCGACCGGCCGGAGTGGGCCTTCCCGCCCTCGCCCGAGGCGTTCCGTACCAACAACGTGTGCCTGGCCTACGGCACGGCCGGAGTGGTGCACGCCCTGCATCGCGCCGGGGCCGCGGTGCCGGCGGAGATCCGCGAACGGCTGTTCCACGACACCCTGGCGCAGCGCGAGGCGCTGCCCCCAGGACTGCTCGTCGGCTCGGCCGGCATCGCCCGGGTCCTGGCCGAGCTGGGGTCGCTGGACGAGGCCGTGGAGCTGCTCCGGGAGGCCGACGACCACTCGCTCCTCGCCTCCTGCAGCACGTTGGCCGGCGGACGCCCCGGGGTCGGCCTGGGCTGGCTCGCCCTGCACCGGCTGACCGGGGAGAGCAGCCACCTGGAGCGGGCCGCCGCAGCAGGGGAGCGTCTTCTGAGCACCCCCGACCTGTCGGTCACCCTCGGCGAGCACGACGCCCGCGGCCTGCTGCACGGCCGCTCGGGGCTCGCCCTCTTCCTCCACCGTCTGGCCCGCGACACCGGCGAGGCCCGCTACCTGGAGGCGGGCCGCGCGCTGATGCACCAGGAGCTGGACCGGACGTTTCCGCTGGACGACGGCTCCTGGTCCGTCTCCGACGACACGCGGGTCCACCGTGCCATGCCGTACCTGGCCACGGGCGCGGCCGGCGTCGCGGCAGTGCTCACCCGCTACGTGGCCACCGCGCCGGACGAACGCTGCGCCGCGGCGCTGCCGAGGCTGGTGGCCGGCATCCGGGTCTCCTGCGCCACGAAGGAGGCGGGCCTGTACCGGGGGCTGGCCGGACTGAGCTGGTTCCTGACCGAGCACGCCGAGTTCACCGGTACGGAGGCGGCCCGCGGGGACGCGGTGCGCGCCGCGACCGGCTTGCTGAAGTACGCCGTCCCGTACCGGCGAGGTGTGCGCTTCCTCGGAGCGGGTTCGCAGCGTTTCACCGCCGACCTGTCCAGCGGCGGAGCCGGAGTCCTGCTCGCCCTCCGCCGTCTGCTGTCCGGACCGCTCCTGACGGAGCCCCACCACGCGCGTCCCCGGATCCCCGCGGCCCACTGACGGTGCCGGACGAGCGTCCCCCCGAGCGCCTGGGCACGGCGACACGCAACTCCGTGCCCGGGTACGCAGTCACCGACCGACACGACCCCGAGAAGAAGGTGGAGAGCATCCATGAGTCAGATCCTCGCGCTCCAGGCCCTGGACACCGAGCCGGAGGCCAACTCCCTCCCTCCCTGCTTCAGCGTCGCCTGGAGCATTAGCGACATCTTCCCCGAGCCGATGTAACCAGCCGTCACCCGGGGAGGCCCGGGACCGGCGGTCCTGCCACCGGTCCCGGGCCCCTCACCCACCGTGCACGTCCAGAGGGCGGCTAGCCTGCCGCCATGGGCCGGAGTGAGGGAGCCGAGGACATCGGCGCGGATCTCGGCGGTCAGGGCTGGGGTGCCACGCGCGTCTGGGTGGAGGAGAAGCTGTCCGCGGCGGAGCGCATCGAGAACGCCGTACGGCTGCGCGGCGGCTGGACGTCGGAGATGCGCCGCCTGGATCTCGATGGCCCGGATGGCCGGCGCTCACTTGTCCTGCGGTCCTTCGTCAAGCCCTTCTTCGTCCGGCACGCGGAGGGTCTGCTGACCCGCGAGGCGACCGTCTTGCGCCTGCTGGGTGCCACGGACGTGCCCGCGGCCACGCTGGTGGCGGTGGACGCGACGGCGCGGTACTGCGATCACCCCTCCTTGTTGATGTCCCTGCTGACGGGGACCGTACGCCTGGACGATCAAGGTGCTGACGAGCGCGCCGAGCTGCTGGCGCGGCAACTCGTGCGTATTCATCAGCTGCCGGTGACCGCGCGGCAGCGGCCTCGCGCCTACCAGGCCTGGGCGTCTCCCGAGCGAGTGACTCCTCCCGCAGCCACGGAACGGCCTGAACTCTGGCAGCGGGCTGTCGACGTCATCCGCCGGGAGCCACCGGTTTATCAGGGTCGCTTCCTGCACCGGGACTTCCATCCCGGCAACGTCCTCTTCGCAGACGCCGATGGTGATCTCCGGATCAGCGGAGTCGTCGACTGGGTGGAGACCTCGTGGGGGCCGGCCGACTTGGACGTGGCTCATTGCTCAACGGCCCTTGCCCTGCTGCACGGAGTTCCTCAGGGCATGCGGTTCGCCGATCGCTACGTGGCTGCGGGAGGCGTCTTGAGCGAGGACGGCGCCGACCATCTCTACTGGCGGCTGCTGGACACGCTGGGTTTCGCTCCCGACGCGGAGAAGGTCGCAGTCCCCTGGCGTGAACTGGGCCGCGTGGATCTGACAGCCGGAGTCCTGACTCAGAGGCTGGAGGGGTACATCGAAGCCCTTCTCCACCGCTACGCCTGACGGCTGGAGCCGCAAGCCGCCCGGCGGAGGAGAGGACGCCACCGGTGTCGCTTCTCCGCGTTGCTTCTCCGCACCGGCGTTCAGAGCGGGCATCCGTCGTGCCGGGCTGCGTCCTCCGCACGCGCCGGCGGTCCTGGTGACGCGCGTAGGTCCCGATGCTCGGATCCCGCGGGCGTCGCGGACGATTCGGCCGACGACAACCGCGGCCTGCTCCCGGCGCAGATGTGGAGAAGTTCGGGTCACGGCGTGAGTTTTCAGTCGGCGAATTCCCCACTCATGCCGTAGCGGAAACAGCCTCGACCCCTTCCAACTCGATAGTAACCAGCCTCTGACCAGCCAAGTTTCTCTTTCTGAGGGGGTGGTCGCGGGAATCCATGGAATTCCGACGGGCGGGGTATGGTCGGGCCCGCTCACCTGTCCGAGTATTCGTCGAACGCCGTGGGCGACAAGAAATCGGGGCACATGCAGACCCCGTGGGCGAAGACCGACCAAAGACGTTCGAGGCGAGGCAGACCGATGGAAGCTCCGACCACCCCGTCGGCCGACGGCCACGGCTCCGGTGCCGCTGCCGCTGCCGCTGCCGGCGGTCAGGACGGGGGCTGGTTCGGGCGAGGTTCGACGGGAGCGCCCGGGCCTCAGCGGCCAGGGCCCCAGCGGCCCGGACACCCGGAGAGCGGGTATCCGGAGACCGGGTACCCGGGGACCGGCCGGTCCGTGCCGGAAGCTCCGCGCCCGGCGGCACGCCGACCGGCCCCGGCCCCCACCCCGACCCCATCCGCAGCCCCGGCCCCCACCCCCGCCCCGGCCCCCACCCCGGCGGCGGCGGCCTCCCCCACCGAGCTGTTGCGCCGCACGATGGCCGAGATCGAGCCGATCGCCGACCGGGTCACCTCGTACTTCTACGCACTGCTCTTCCTCCGCCACCCCGCTCTGCGGGACCTCTTCCCCGCCGCGATGGACACCCAGCGCGACCGGCTGTTCAAGGCGCTGCTCACGGCCGCGACCCACGCGGACGACCCCGTCACCCTGACCACGTATCTGACCCACCTCGGCCGCGGGCACCGGAAGTACGGCACCCTCCCCGAGCACTATCCGGCCGTCGGCGAGGCCCTGATCGGCGCCCTCGCCTGTCATGCCCCGCAGACCTGGGGGCCGCGGACCGAGGCCGCGTGGGTGGGCGCTTACACCACGATCTCCCAGATCATGATCGACGCGGCGACCGAGGACGAGCTCCGTGCGCCGGCCTGGTGGCAGGCCGAGGTGGTCGCCCATGTCATGCGTACGAAGGACGTGGCGGTCGTCACGGTCCGGCCCGATGGTCCGTACCCCTTCCTCGCCGGGCAGTACACGACCCTGGAGACCCCCTGGTGGCCGCGGGTCTGGCGGCACTACTCCTTCGCCTCCGCGCCCCGTTCCGACGGACTCCTCTCCTTCCACGTCAAAGCCGTGCCCGCGGGCTGGGTCTCCAACGCACTCGTCCACCGCGCCCGTGCCGGAGACGTCATCCGCCTCGGTCCTCCCGCCGGTTCCATGACCGTGGACCACACGAGCAGCAACGGGCTCCTGTGCCTCGGCGGTGGCACCGGCATCGCGCCCATCAAGGCCCTGGTGGAGGACGTCGCCCAGCACGGCCGGCGGCGCTCCGTCGACGTGTTCTACGGCGCTCGCCGGAACAACGGCCTCTACGACATCGAGACGATGCTCCGACTGCAGCAGTCGCACCCCTGGCTCTCGGTCCGCCCGGTCGTCGACGACGGTCCCGTCGGCCTGCTGTCCGGCGGCATCCCGCAGGCCGTACGCGAGTTCGGCCCGTGGCACACCCACGACGCCTACCTGTCAGGACCGCCCGGAATGATCCGGAGCAGCGTCGACACCCTCGTGGGCATCGGCGTCCCCACCCACCGCATACGGCACGACTCCATCGAAGAACTGGTCGGGGCAACGACGTGAGTACTTTCGAACACGCCGGGCAGCAAGGGGCGACGACCCTGCGCACCGTCCGTCCGGGCAGTGACGGCGAACACCTGGTCCAGCAGCGCATGGGCACCACGGAACGCGCGGACCGCTTCTACGCCGACCAGGTCCTCGACCGGCTGAACTCCCGGATGCGCGAGTTCGTGAACCGGCAGGAGATGTTCTTCCTCGCCACAGCCGACCGGAACGGCTCGTGCGACAACACCTTCCGCGCCGGCCCGCCCGGTTTCCTCCACGTCCTGGACGACGCGACGCTCGCCTACCCCGAGTACCGGGGCAACGGCGTCCACGCCAGCCTGGGCAACATCGAGGAGAACCCGCAGGTGGGCATCCTCATGGTCGACTTCCTCCGGGACCGCATCGGGCTCCACGTCAACGGCACGGCCCGGAGCGTGGCCGACGACGAGATGCGGCGCGCCCACCCCTGGCTCCCTGCCGACGAAGTCCCCGGCCGACGGGCGCTGGTGTGGGTGGTGATCACCGTGGAGGAGGCGTACATCCACTGCGCCAAGCACATCCCCCACCTCCAGAAGGTCCCCGCGCGCGGCCACGGCCGCCCGTGGGGGACGGACGACTTCAAGCGCAAGGGCGGCGACTTCTTCGGAGCGGCCTCCGAGGCGCCGGAGCGCGGCCCCTTCCTGCCGCCGCCCCGTCCGGACGCGGATGCGGCGACCTGGCGGGCGGAGGCGGAGAGGGTACTGGCGAGGGCCGAGCGGCACGTCCTCGGCGAAGGCGACGGAACCGGGACTGGGGCCGGGGCCGGGACTGGGGCCGGGACGGGGGTCGAATCCGCAACGGGGGCGCCGCCGTTCAGCGGCTGGTTCAGCAGAAGCGCCTCGGTCTGAGCCTGTCCGAGACCCGGGCCGGGTCCCTGTCCGATGCCCTGGCCAAGTCCCTGGCCCAGTCCCTCTCCGATGCCCTGTCCGAGACTCATGCCGAGCCCCTGTCCGAGCCCCGTGCCGAGCCCCTCACGCTGCATGTTTCCGTTCTTGGGTCCTGTTCGGGTGAAACCTTCCGGCCCTCTCTCCCGTCCCCTTATCCGGGAGAGCGTAGAGAACGGCACGGCGAGGAGTGGCAGGACATGGGGCTGAAGGGCAAGTACACCACGCACATAGCCGTGGCGGCATCGGCGGTCGCGATCAGCCTGGCGGCGTGGGGCGCCACCGCGCTGACGGACACCGAGGCCGCCGCCCGGACGGGGGCGGGCTCGCAGGGGACCGGGCCCGAGGGACGGACGAAGGAGCCGGCATCGGGCCCGCCGCCGGTGTCGAAGGTGCGGATGCCCCAGGGGATCGCCCACGCCGCCGAGGCGGGCGGGAAGGCCGTGAACATCACCATCGACGACGGGCCCGACCCGAAGTGGACGCCCAAGGTGCTGGAGGTCCTCAAGCAGCACAACGTCAAGGCGGTGTTCTGCATGGTCGGACCGCGGGCGAAGGAGTTCCCCGACCTGGTCAAGCAGGTCGTCGCGGACGGCCACCGCCTCTGCGACCACACCACGTCCCACGACACCACGATGGACAAGAAGTCCGTCGCGTATCAGAAGCAGCAGATCCTCGACGCGAAGCGGATGATCGAGGAAGCCGCCGGGAGCGCGAAGGTGGAGTACTACCGGGCGCCGGGCGGCGCGTTCACCCCGGACAGCCGACGCATCGCCGCCGAGGCGGGGATGCGGCCGCTGGGGTGGAACGTGGACACCAAGGACTTCGAGAAGCCCGGCACGAGCGCCATCGTCGGCACGGTCAAGAACGAGCTGTCCAACGGGCCGACGATCCTGTTCCACGACGGCGGCGGCGACCGCGGCCAGACCGTCGAGGCCCTCAAGCAGGTCCTGCCGTGGCTCAAGGAACAGGGACGCCCCTTCAGCTTCCCCGTACGAACGGCTCCCTGAGGACCCGTGCTCACCGGGGGACGCGGGAACGTGCCCTGCCTGTGTGGTTCAGCGGAAGGCGGCGGCGTGCTCCAGAGCCCACTGGCGAAACGGTCGGGCAGCGGTTCCGGTGATCCGAGGAACCGTGTCACGCACCTTCAGCAGTTCGTCGTTCACGTCTCCCCCGGTGACGTCGAGCACGGCGTCCGCCGACTCGGGTCCGAAGACCGCGGCCATCTGGGGACGGGCCTGGGCGCGGCTGATCTCGGCGAAGGGGATCTTGCGACCCAGGGCTGCCTCGATGGCCTCGATCTGACCTCGCGGTGACACCTGCTCGGGGCCGGTCAACGCGTACGTGCGGCCGTGGTGGCCCGGCTCCGTCAACGCCACCCGCGCCACGGACGCGATGTCGGCGGGGTGGATGGTCGGCAGCGCCGTGTCCGCGTACGGTGCGTGGACCGTCTCGTGCGCACGGATGGACTCCGCCCACATCAGGGTGTTGGAGGCGAACTGGGTCGGCCGCAGGATCGTCCACGCCAGGCCGCTCGCCTTGAGCAGTTCCTCAGCCGCCAGCTTCTCGGCGGCGGGGGCGAGATGCGGGTGGGTCTGGACGGTGACGGACGAGACCAGTACGACGTGCTCCACGCCCGCCCGCCGCGCGGCAGCGAGGATCTCCTCGTCCGGGCCCAGTTGCGGCAGGAGAAGCATCGAACGCACGCCGTCCAGGGCGGGCTTCAACGATGCCGGCTCCGACAGGTCCACCTCGACGGGCTCGACGCCTTCGGGGAAGTCGGACCGAGCGGCATCACGGGTGAGTCCGCGCAGCGGCCCGGCGTCGTGTGTACGCAGTTCGTCCAGCAGGGCGCTGCCTATGTTTCCGGTGGCTCCGGTCACGAGGATCATGAGGGTGTGTCCCGTCGTCAGGTGATCAACCAGAGGGAACGCTAAGACCTCGATCATGGTTGAGGTCAAGCACGCGTCTGCCCGTGGATGAGCCCGGTGACGGTGATCCACGTCCCCGGGACGTCAGGCGGACCGCCTGTGATGTGTACGGCTCACCCATACGTCGTTCGGGGTGCTGGCGGTCGGCACCCTGCCGGCGGGAACCCCGGGCAGGTCAGTTCGCGTACACGAGCATCAGCCACAGAGCGGCGAGCGGCACGACGGCCCCCGCGAGCAGGGTCAGCGCCGCCGGGGCCGCCGCCGTCAGACGCTCCCCGCCTCGCCGCCGGCCCGAGCGGTACACCGACCGGGCCAGGACGAGCGGCGAGGTCGTGAGCACGAGGAGGATCACCGGTGCCACGGCCTGGCTGAACACGGTGGTACCGGTATCACTCAGCAGTTTCCAGGTGGTCGCGCCGAAGACCAGGACCGGGCCGGTCAGCAGGGCGACCGCGAGGGCCGAAGCCACGGCGACGGTCACCCCTTCGGTCAGCCGCTCGGCACGTGTCCGTCCTTGAGAGACATCCGTACTCTCGCTGTTCCTCATGACCACTCCCCCGGGTGCCGTGATTCGGTCACCCCGCTCCCTGGCACGGCGGCGGTGCCGACGCAGCAATGGTACGGAGGTACTGAGGGAGCCGTTCAGGGCGTCGGGCCGGCGGGCCGGCGGGCCCTTGAGGTTCTTCGGCGAAGCCGACCGTGTCCCAGGTCTGAAACTCCGCCCTCGCCCTCGCCAAGATCAAGGACAACCTCTCGTCGGACAGCCGCTGAGCGGCGCCGTCCCGGCGTGAAGGAGGGCCCGGACACCTCGTGTCCGGGCCCTTCCTTCCTTCACGTGCTGTCAGCCGAGCCGATGTCCTCGGTCGCCCGTGAGGTTCAGCCGGTTTCGAGCAGGCCCTGGCGCAGGCGCTTCACCGTGCGCGAGAGCAGGCGGGAGACATGCATCTGGGAGCAGCCCAGGTGTTCCCCGATCTGGGACTGGGTGAGCTCCTCGACGAACCTCAGATGGAGGATCTGCCGGTCGCGCTCGTCGAGGTCGGCGATCAGCGGGGCCAGGGCGTGGAAGTCCTCCACCAGCTCCATGGCGGGGTCCTCGCTGCCGATGAAGTCGGCCAGGGAGGCCTCGCTGTCCTCGTTCTCGCCGCTCAGCGCGGCGTCGAGCGAGGAGGAGTTGTAGCCGTTGGAGGCCAGCCGGGCCTCCGTGACCTCCTCCTCCGTGAGGCTCATCAGCTCGGCGAGTTCCTTGACCGTCGGCGTCCTGCCCAGGCGCGTGCTCAGCTCCTCGGTCGCCTTGGCCAGTTCGACCCGGGCCTCCTGCAGGCGGCGGGGTACGTGCACCGCCCAGGAGGTGTCCCGGAAGAACCTCTTGATCTCCCCGACGATGTAGGGCACGGCGAACGTGGTGAACTCGACCTCCCGCGAGAGCTCGAAACGGTCGATCGCCTTGATCAGTCCGATCATGCCGACCTGGACGATGTCCTCCATCTCGTCGCCGCGATGACGGAACCGCCCGGCCGCGTAGCGGACCAGACTCATGTTCATCTCGATGAGGGTGTTGCGCGCGTACTGGTACTCGTGCGTTCCCTCCTCCAGCACCGTGAGCTCCTGGAAGAAGACCTTCGAAAGAGCCCGCGCGTCCTTCGGCGCGACCGCCACCGCGTCCGGGATCACCGGCAGCGTTCCCGTTCCGGCCTCAATCACCTTGGCCGACATCGTCATGAGCGTCACGCCATTCCCCTTTCACGTGTGTCCCGAGCCGGGAGTTCGTGGCCCTGTGTCAGCTCGCCTACCCGGAACGGCGAGATCCACACGGACGAATGTGCGGAGAATTTCCGAGGGGTACTCAGAAGTCCTCCCCACGGTGTCTGTCGGGGCCGTCGAGCGGCGGAGGCCCGCTTCCTGCACAGGTCGCTGGGCAGAAGGAAGTCAGAAGGAAGGCAGAAAGATGGTGCCGTACCCGGTCGTTCGAAGGAGAGACATGACACAGGATCCGTCACTGAGAGCCGTCGGGTGGGCTCGGTCGCTGCCCCTCGGCAGCAGTGTGAAGACGGCACGCGACTGGACGCGTGACCATCTGGCGACGCTCGGCTGGGACCGTACCGCACCGGACTTGGTGGACTCCGTGGTGCTGGCCGTCTCCGAGCTGGTCACCAACGCCCACGTCCACGCCCACAGCGACGCGCAGCTGATCCTCACGTGGGACGAGGAGTGCCTGCACGTGACCGCGCACGACGCGTCGTCGCGTGTTCCCGAGCCACGCCACCCCGACGACGACGCTCTGGGCGGGCGTGGCCTGCTCCTCATCGGCGCCCTCGCCGACGAGGTGCGGATCCGTTCCTGCCCTCGGGGCAAGGACGTCACCGCCTGTTTCGGGCCGCCCTCGGCCGACCGGGCGAAGTGAGGCACGTGCGCGTCACGCCTTCGTGCGAGGCGGCGGCCCGCACCCCTCACCTCAGCTCCTGAGAGAGGCGAGCAGGGGCTGCCAGTCGATGTGGCTCTCCTCCGTGCCCTGCGGCACCAGGGCCAGGGTGTCGCGTACGAGGCGGGCGAGGCCGTCCTGGTCGCACCTGACCGTGGCGCAGTGCCCGGACGGGCCGAGCCGCAGGAGGAGCCGGCCGCCGGGAGCGGGCCTCAGGTGGACCTCCCCCGCACCGGTGGCGGTCAGCGCTCCCGTGAGGACCATCTCGCGGTCGACGCGCCATACGACGGGATCGTCCTCCAGGAGGTGGAAGACGATGCTCAGCGCGTGGGGGTCGCGGGAGGTGTAGCCGACGGTGGTCTCGATGGGAACCGCCGCGTCCGGGGTCAGCAGTTCCATGGCCATGGGCCGCGTGAGGACGCGCGGCGAGGGAAGGGGCGCGACGGGGGGCTGGGGCATGGGGTCCTCCGGCTGAGGGGCGTGGCGAGCGGGTGCTGTTTCCGCTTGACCCGTCCCCTCCCTGCTACACCTCTTGCGCACGAGACGGATGCGACGATGGCGTCGCGGTTTCGTGAAGGGCGCCGGGAGCGGGGTCGTCGGACCGCCCGGGCCCACGGTCCGGGAGCAGAAGCCCGTGACGGGCCGGGGAGGTCCGCCGGGGTCGCTCGGGGTACGTCAGCGCGCTCGTCGGTCCGCCGGGGTCGCGGTGTCGGCGTACTCGGGCAGGAGGGAGAGGCACGCACGGACCCGCTTCCCCTCCGGGTGCGGCTCCACGCTCAGGCTCTCGCAGACGGCGACGACGATCTCGACGCCGTGCTGTCCGATCCGGCGGGGATCGTGTTCGCGGGGTACGGGTGCGGCGGCCTCACGGTCGAACACCGAGATCTCCAGGGTGTCCTGACGCAGGTCCAGGAGCAGTCGGCAGGGGCCGGCCGTGTGCCGGACCGCGTTCGTCACGAGCTCGCTGACCACCAGCTGCGCCAGCTCGACGCGCTCGTCGGGCACCGGTTCGCGCCGCACGGACGGGGCGGCCGCGAGGAAGTCGGCCGTGAAGGCGCGGGCGGAGGCGATCGCACCGCCGCCGGAGGCGTCGTCGTAGACGACACTCGCGGACAGCAAGGGGTCCCGTGCCGCGGGCACCGCGGTCATCGCGTCCGTCATGGCGCTGGTACTCCCCTCGTCCGGTGGGTGCGCTGGGGCACCTCGTACCCCGCCTTTCCCGTCTTCATGGTTCCCACACCGCTCAACGGGATCACACATCGGCGACATGTCAGGGAGGGGGCGGAGCGGGGTGCCCGTCCCGGCTCGCGTCCGGTGCCCCCGCCCCGTGACCACGCCAGTCGAGACAGAGTACGAGGACGGCGTCCGGTGCGCCACGGGGTACGTCGCGCAGCGCCCGCACGACGGCTCCGGGAGCGTCCGCACCGCGCCGGCGGCCGCTCCGGGCCAGCGCCCGGGAGACGGGTCCGTCCGGTGCCTCGTACTCCCCCGCGCCCGCAGGCTCGCCCGTGCCGCAGGCGACGAAGACGAGCCGGTCGCCGGGCCGGAGGCGCAGGCGCTGGGTGGCGTAGACGGTGTCCTCGAACATGCCGAGGGGCAGTTGGCGGTCCAGTTCGACGCGCTCGGTCACGGGGCCGCGGATCCGCCAGAGGGTCGGCGACCCGGCGTCGACCACCTCGATCTCGCCGGTGGCCAGGTCGAGGCGGAGCAGGAGGGCGGCCAGAGCGCTCTTCCCCCGGTACTGCCCGTAGAGCGCCTGGTCGGTGAGGCTGGCCTGCCCCACCAGGTCGAGCCCGGCCCTCCGTGCGTTGCGGATCGCCGTCAGGGCGAGGGTGCTCACCAGGGCGGCGGGGGTGCCGGGACCGACGCCGTCGGCGACGGCCAGCAGGAGTGCGTCCTCGGTCACGCTCCAGTCCAGGAGGTGCCCTCCCGAGGTGTAGGCGGGCTCCCAGTAGGCGTGGAGATCGAACGCCGGCCCGGCGCAGGCCCGCCCCGGCAGGATGTCCCACTGCATCTCCCCGGCGACGCTGAGGGCGTGCGTCCTGCGGGTGCTGCGGTACAGGTCGGTGTGGCGGTCGGCGACGCGCAGGGCGTGCGCGAGCGTCTCGGCGACCCGGCCGAGACGCTCGGTGGTCTGCGGGGTGCACCTGGCCGCGGGCAGGACGACCACGAGCACGCCGAACCGGTCGCCGCGGACCGTGACGGGGAGGTAAACGGTCGCCGTGGGGCCGACATCCCGGAAAAGATATGGTTGCTGCGTGCGGAAGACGCGACCGACGGGGCCCGCGTCCACGGGTACCTGCGGCATCCCGGCGGGCGCCTGCACCGGTGCCACGGGGCGCAGGGACGTGAATCCGTAGTCGATGAGCAGCAGGTCGGCGGAGGACGCGGCGTAGAGCCGCGCGAGACCGGTACGGAGGGAGTCCAGAAGGAGGTGTGGTGCCGCCCCGCGCAGTGCGCCTTCCACTGTCACGTGTCGATCCACCGGATCCGTACCGCCTTCTGGAGAGATGTGGAGATGACCGGTCCGTCGCAGGGCCGACGGCCTCGGCCCCGGACGCCCGAGGAGTGTCGGCAGGCATGAACACCAACCCCGCCCCGTCCGCACGGGAACCGGAGCAGGCGGCCGAGGCCGCGCGGGAGCTCATCGAGCTGCTGGAGGTGCTGTGGGAGCGCGGCCGGGACATGGTGTCGGCGACACCGGTCTCGGCGAGTCAGCTGCGCGTGCTGTACAGCCTGGACCGCGAGGAGGGCATCAGCCTGCGCACACTGGGCGACCTGCTCGGTTCCGCGCCGCCCTCGGTGAGCCGCATGTGCGACCGGCTGGAGGCACTGGGCTTCGTCCAGCGGCTGCCCAGCCCGGTGAGCCGGAGGCAGTTGGAACTGCATCTGACCGTGCACGGGAAGGCGTACCTGCGGGAGCTCCGGGCCCAGCGGGAGAAAGCCCTGCTCGCGGTCATCGCCGACATGTCACCGACGAGCCGCAAGGCCCTGTTGCGAGGGCTGACGGGGTTTCACGAGGCTCTGGAGCAGAGCGGGCCGACCGCCGTGTCACAGCCGCGCACGCCGCTGAAGGACGTCAGCTCGGCCTGATCCCCGCGCGAAGTCCGCACCGACGTGGGGGGCGCCCGGGGGGCCCCCGCGGGGGGTTATAAAAAAAAAACAGACCACCCGACCCAAATAGGAAGGGGGTTTGGG